>JACPYM010000115.1 GCA_016196035.1 Acidobacteriota bacterium
GAGTTCGCTGCCCAATGACAGAAGCCCTCATAGTCGTCTACACTTTCAAACAACAATTCCGTGTCCAGGTTTACGGGACCATTACACACGAGTTCTTGCTCTCTTGTCTTCAATGACAAACGGAACAAAGCAATGAGTGAAAACGACTATAAACAACTTGTCGAGCGGATGCTGGAAAACGACGCTACCAGCCCGATGATTTCAAGCGATACTGGAGTCGAGGCGGCGCAGAAAGCAGGCCAGCTTGCAGCTCAGGAAGAAATTGAATGGGCTGTAGCGGGCGGGCTTGCGATGCACTTTTACGGAAGTCCGCGTATGACGAAAGACGTTGATATTATTGCGTCAAATCATTTATCGCTGACGCCACAACATCCACTAAGTTTTGGTGGCAGTAGTTACAGCTTGCAAGTTGGCAAATACAACGTTCAGGTTGATTGGATTGTACGGAATGATGGCTACCGGGAGTTATACCGTAAGGCTTTGAAAGAGGCGATTAGCTTGCCAAATGGATTACGTGTAGTGACGCCTGAGTGGTTAGCAATTCTAAAATTCAACGCAGGGCGGCAAAAAGACCTGGACGACATTGTCTTTCTGCTCAAACAGGAGAAACTGGTTGATCGCCCTACTGTTAAGCAAAAGGTGGTTGAAACAGCGGGAGAATGGGGGTGGCTAACAATGCTGCCGGGGCTCCGCCGCTTATGCGATTTAGCTGACGGTAATACAAAAGAACCGAGCAAGTATTACGACCAGGATTAGTGCCAGAGAAAGGAAAGGAAAAAACGCTCATATAAGACCGCGCTTAACCCGCGTTGCACACGGAGCGGCTTCTATAGCCAATGGGCTTGGTAGCGAAACACGCCGCCCGCTGAACCAGGCCGCTGGGCACCAAAGAGGGCTGTGAGTGCCGATATTGTCTAATGCAGCCGTCGAGTCGGAGGCCCAGGCCTTATACAGGCGCTAATTGAACTCCTCGTCTGTGAGCAACGGGTCCATGTTTGCGGCTGTCGTGCAGCGAAAGAACAAGCCGTAAGAAGGCCGGGCGAGCAAAGGCCAATGAAACAGAGCAGAAAGGCAAAGACAGAAATGCAAAGAACAAAAGACATGAAAGCACAACAAAGTGAAGAACTACTTAGCGCATTGAAAGCCCGTTTTGAGAAAAACCTGAACCGCCATCAAGGTCTTGAATGGGCTAAAGTACAAGCAAGGCTGGAAGCTAATACTGAAAAACTGTGGTCGCTCAATGAAATGGAAAGAACTGGCGGTGAACCGGATGTTATTGGTTATGATAAAAAGACGGGCGAATACATTTTTTATGATTGTTCAGCAGAAAGCCCAAAAGGCCGCCGAAGTGTTTGTTACGACCGCGCAGCGCTGGAATCAAGAAAAGAACATAAACCGGAAAATAACGCTCTTGATATGGCTGCTGCCATGGGCATTGAGCTTTTAGCGGAAGGGGAATATCGAGAGTTGCAGGCACTTGGAAACTTCGATACGAAAACGTCGAACTGGGTGAAAACACCTGCTGATATTAGAAAACTCGGCGGTGCCCTCTATTGTGATCGTCGCTACGACAAGGTCTTCGTATATCACAACGGTGCGGAATCTTATTATGCTGCCAGGGGATTCCGTGGCTCGCTCAGGGTCTGAATTTTGCACAGAGCACTTAAATTTGAATTTGAGCACGGATCACGCAAAAGAGAGAAATGTACAAGCAGACCCATCGGTCACGAAAAGCCACTGCGTGTGCAACCGGCGTTTCGTGACGTTGACCGATTCGCACACCGCTCCCTGACAATGAACAAAAAAGCGGCCCCACAAATGCGACAAACGACGCGCTTGTTTTCTAAGCTGCCCTCAGTCTGAACACGCACATTGAAACCGCTGCCAAGCGCCCATTAACCTCGCCAGCGTTTTCGTATACAGTTACCTTGCAAGAACAGCGAGCAAGTTAAGCGCAGCTTTTGGCGAACGAGCCTCAACAGCAGCAATCAGGGGACGAATTATGGCAAACCAGAACTCTAATTACGTGGACGTTTTGATTGTGGGCGCGGGCCTTTCCGGCATCGGCGCGGCGTGTCATTTACAGCGGGAATGTCCGAGCAAAAGCGTGGCCATTCTGGAAGGCCGTGCGGCGCTGGGCGGCACCTGGGATTTGTTCCGCTATCCGGGCATCCGGTCGGACTCGGACATGTACACGCTGGGCTATAAATTCAAACCGTGGAAAGAAGCTAAAGCCATCGCCGACGGCCCGGCAATTCTCAACTACATCCGCGAGACTGCCGCCGAATACGGCCTTGAGCAAAAGATTCGCTTCAACCAAAAAGCCGTGCGGGCCGCTTGGTCGAGCGAGACGGCGCACTGGACAGTCGAGAGCCAGCACAGCGAGACCGGCGCGGTCACGACCATCGTGTGCGGCTTTTTGATGATGTGCAGCGGTTATTACAGCTATGACAACGGCTATGCGCCAGACTTCCCTGGCGCGGAACAATTCCAGGGCACGCTTATTCACCCACAACATTGGCCGGAGAATTTGGATTACGCGGGCAAACGCGTCGTCGTCATCGGCAGCGGCGCAACGGCGGTGACGCTGGTTCCGGCCATGGCCGAAACGGCGGCGCACGTGACAATGGTGCAACGTTCGCCGACCTACATGGTTGCGCTGCCGTCTTCAGATTTCATTGCCAACACGCTGCGTCGCGTGTTGCCGGAAAGCCTTGTTTATATGCTGACGCGCTGGAAGAACACGCTGTTTGGCATCTTGATTTACCAGTTGTCACAGCGGCGGCCCGAGTTCGTCAAGCGGCTGATCAAAGACCAAGTGCGGAAAGCGCTGGGGTCGGACTTCGACGTTGAGCGCCACTTCACGCCGCCCTACAACCCCTGGGATCAGCGCATGTGCCTGGTGCCGGACGGCGACATGTTTATCGCCATGCGCGAAAAGCGCGCCTCCATCGTGACCGATCTGATTGAGACATTCACACCCACGGGCATCAAACTGAAATCCGGCGAACAACTCGACGCCGACATCATCGTCACGGCGACAGGGTTGAATCTGGTTTCGCTGGGCGGCATTGAGGTGACAGTGGATGGGCAGACCGCACAAACCAACAAGTCGGTCGCCTACAAAGGCTCGCTGCTGACAGGAATTCCCAATCTGGCGTTCGTGTTCGGCTACACCAACGCTTCGTGGACGTTGAAGGCCGATTTGATTTGCACCTTTGTTTGCCGCTTATTGAATTACATGGACAAACACGGCTACCGGCAAGTGACGCCGCATCTGAATGACCCGGCGGTCGAAGACTTACCGCTGCTCAATCTGACTTCGGGTTACATCTTGCGCGCGATGGATCGCTTTCCCCGGCAAGGTTCCAAGTTGCCGTGGCGGCTTTATCAAAACTACGTTTTAGACACGCTGATGATTCGCTTCGGCTCGCTCAAAGATGAGGCGCTGGAATTTAAGCGGGCGGAGTTGCCAGCAAAGGTTGGCGAGGTCGCCACGGCTTGAGCCAGCGGTTGTCAGGTTGTGTGGCGCGGATAATGCCAGCAGGTCGTTGATCCGCATACCAGCTTCAAACTCGCCGCCTATAGCTTTGTCGAAGGCAGCAAAACAGCGCTATAACGGCTGCCCGCTGCCCCCACCACCGAAGCGAAAAAGCCTTGGTACAAACTTTGGTGAGGCTTGCGCTAAGAATGGACATGACAGCGCGAATTCCCCGCCCAATCCGATGAACAACTTCTCTCGCATCAGGCGCTGGCGCACACGAATTTTATACACCCTGTTGACGGTCGTACTTGCCGGGGCGTGCTGGGGATATCTGACCTATCGCACCCAGATGAAGCCGCCTACCACGCGGTTGGCATTGGATGCTGTTTATCCAGCTATGCCGCCCGATGCACGACACTACTATTTGAACCTGCCGTTGGATTATGCGGAGGCCAACAGCGGGCAATTCCGCGCGTTCTATCTATTGAGTCCGAACTTCCAACCAAACGGGCCAATCGTTTTCTTCTTTACCGATGGACAGATGGAATTGGTGAGTCCTGCGCCGGATTATGCCTTTTTTGAAGCGCAGGTTCCTGGCGTTTCCTACGTGCTAATCGGCCATCGCGGCCATAGCCCAACGTTATTCCCTGAAGTCTATCCGCAAGGCAAAACTGATTTGCCGCGCGCTATGAAACTGTACGGTTCATGGCAGCGCGTCGAAGACATCGAACGAGTACGCCGCGACATGCTGGCACAAGGGCTGCTCCCGCCGGAGAGCAAAATCATGATCTTCGCGGCCTCAGGAGCTGGTGTGCTCGCGCAGCAATATCTGCACCGTTACGGGGAGCACGTTTCACGCGTGTTGCTGGCAACCACCGGGGCGCCGGATTTGGCCCATGCGCGCGGTTGGGCTTACGCGCGCGACTTCGCCGAACTGAATCCGGCGCTGGCGGCCACCTTAAACGAACTTTGGGCAACAACCAGCGTCAACCAAGCGAGTCTGGCCTACTTGCTCTTTCAACTTGGACGAACTGGCCAAGCCGGACTAACGGCACAACAGCGAGTTATTCAAGGACTGCACAACGGAAATTCGCTGCTGTATGCTTGGTACTGGCTGCGCCCGCAATTGAATTGGCCTTTGTGTCAAACGTTGTTGAGCGCGCCTGCTGCCGACGCTGCCAAAGTGCGAATGTATGAATTGCTCGGGGCCGAGTTGCAACCTGCTAAGCCCACAGGGCCGCTGCTCTACCGCTGGTCACGAGAAATTCTGGCCGACTACTTGGCGCAAAACATCGCCTTGCCGGACTTACAACTCGAACGCCGTCAATTCAACGGTGAAGTGTTGGTAGTGGCAGGCTGGCAAGACGTGGTCTTTTCTCCGGCGATTGGCCGCGTCATCGCTGAGGCTTACCCCGACGGACGTTTTCTGGCGGTACGCGGTGGTCATCGGTTGGAACTGGATGCCGATTACCATCGCGCGTTACGGGCGGCTTTCTTCCAGCAAGGCTTGCATGCGGCGGCAACCACCACGCTGCTGGCAAATCCGCCCCAGGATTAAAGAGCAAGCGGGATTCAATCCCCTTATGAAAAAGGATTCGCTCATGAATGGTCAAGCTCGCAAAGACATCAAACCCGGCCTCGAAGTCGAAATCGTCCAGAAACAGGATCAGCGCAGCGGCGAACGCACGCGCGGCGTTGTAAAGGACATTCTGACCAATTCGCAGCAGCATCCGCATGGGATTAAGGTGCGGTTGGTGACGGGTGAGGTGGGGCGTGTGCAGGAGATCGTTACGGATTAACCACTCGAAAATTGCCATTCCAAAGAGAATCAAGATGTCCAAGAAAGAGCAATTCTTAATCCGCATAGAAACGGATCTTATTGCAAGCCTACAAAAAGCAGCAGAACAGTATGGTCGTAGAAGCGGTAATGAAGTCGCAACAGAGATAATCACCCTGTATTTGCCTTTTTGGGAGGAAATTGAAATTGGGAAGCAAAAAACTCTTGAGAAACAGCGAGCATCATTGACTGGAACAGAACGGGGAGCGTGAGCGACCTGAACCTCGGCATTTGACGCATTGAAAAGTCCTTGAGAAATCTTAGCGCCGAGATTCAGGTCGCTCACGCTCCCCGTTCTGCATTGGCGGCTGCGCCGCGTTGTCGTGCGCGTTACTGCGCAAACTTCCCGAAATAGCCCGTGAACTCCTCCACCGGCATCCCGCCCGCTTCTGCCAACCGCGCCACCCAACCTTCATCGGCAAAATCCCGCGCGCCCAGCCGCACCATGTAATCGCGGGCGACGTGATAGCTCTCGGTCGTCACATCCACCGGGCGTTGTTTGCCGCGTCCGCTGGCGTGGTCTACGACATCGGCGAAGGGGAGGGCTTTGAATTCGCCGCCCTGCATCGTGATGACCGCGCCGGAGCCGCCGCCGTAAATGTAACGCACCGCCGCGAAACCCAGATCGCGGGCGTATTCGGCGTCATACGGAATCGGCGGGGCGCTGCGCAATTCGTAGCCGATGGTTTTGTCCACGATGGTGACTTTGACGCCGCGTTTATCCAGGCGTTTTTGCACGGCGCTTTTGACCTTGCGCGCCAGATCAATTTCGCCGACGCGGATGTTGCCTTGGGCGTCGCGGTCAACCGTGGCGAATTCGGTGATTTCTTTTTCGCTGAACAGTTCGGCCAAGGCTTCGGACAACAGCACGACGCCGTGATTGCTGCCCATTGCGCGGCGCTTGATGACGCAGCCTTCGACAATGTCGGCAACGTCGGACAGCGAAATCTGGGTGCCGCCGAACTCTTCGGGAATCACCGTGCAGGTCGCGCTGACCGCCGCGCCGATGCCCAGCGTCAAGTTGCCAGTCGGACGGCCCATCGTCACCGCCAGATACCAGCGGCCCGTCGTTTTGGCGTCGGCCATCAGGCTTTTGACGATGTCGGCGCCGTAATGGCGTGCGGTTTCGTAGCCGAGCGTTTGCAACGGCGCTTCGCCCAACGACGGCAGCCAAAGGTCGTTATCAATGCTCTTGGGCACCTGGGCGACCTTGATGCGGCCTTCGCTGTGGCGTTCGATGGCGATGGAACTGGCGACCAGATCGTCGCCGCCGATAGTGATCAGCGCGTCAATGTTGAGCTTGGTCAACGCCGCGATGGCGTTTTCCAAACTGCCCACATTATTTGGATCGCGCGTCACGTCCACGCGAGAAGTGCCCAGGATCGAACCGCCGATGGTGTGGATACGCGAGACTTCGTCGCGCGTCAGTTCATGCTGTTCGTCGGTGTAGCGTTGCGCCAGCCATTCAAAGCCGTCGTGAAAGCCGACGGGCGTACACCCAAGCTTGAGTGCTTCCAATGCGACAGCCGCGATCACGCCGTTCGAGCCAGGCGCGGGACCACCGCCAAGTAAAATGCCAATTCGTTTGATAGCCATATGGATAGATGCTGGATGTTAGATGCTTGATGCTAGGGACAGGAAGAGGCTTGATGTGCCGGACAATAGAAGTCAGGTGCTAGAAAAGCCATTCCCAGCATCTAACATCTAGCATCCAGCATCTCCCTACCCAAATCTCTCCCTCAAATCCTCAATCGTCGTATTGCCTGCGCGCGCCAGCTTCTCGACGGTTTCTTCGTCGGCCACGTCGGCGGGTTCAAGGCGAATCATGTATTCGCGGGCGACGTGGAAGGTTTCGCTGTTGGGATCAACGTTGCGCACTTGCGTCTTGCCGGTTGCGGGATTGCGGATGTCGGCGAAATGCAACGGCACGAGTTTGCCGTTCTGGATGCTGACCATCGCGCCGCTGCCACCGCTGAGCAAAAAGCGAATCGCCGCATTGCCCAGTTCGCGGCAGTAATGCTGATCGAACGGGATCGGGTCGCAGCAGCGCAATTCGTACCCGATGTTCTTGTTCGTCGCGAGCAGTTTGATATTGCGTTGCCGGAAGCGGCTTTCGATCTCGACTTTGACCTTACGCGCCAGATCAATTTCGGCGAAGCGGATGTGCCCGTGTTCGTCGCGCTCGACGTCTTCCAAATCCGAAAGCTCTTGCGGATCGAGTTGGTCAATCACCCCTTCGGCCAGCACCGCCACGCCGTGAAAGCGGCCCAGCGAACGGCGCTTGATGATCGCGCCTTCGACAATGTCGCAGAGTTCCGAGAACGGAATGATGCGGTTGCCGAACTCTTCGCGGATGATCGTCAGCGTTGCGCCTGCCGCTTTGCCGATGCCCAGCGCCAGATGCCCAGCTTGGCGGCCCATCGCGACGACGATGTACCAGCGTTTGGTCGTGCGCGCATCTTCCATCAGGTTCTGGACGAGTTGCACGCCGGTGTGGCGCGCGGTCTGAAACCCGAAGGTTGGAATGTGCGGCGGCAACGGCAAATCGTTGTCAATCGTCTTGGGCACGTGCACCGTGCGAATGTCGGAACGCGCGGCCACCGTGCTGGACGAGAGCGCCGTGTCATCACCGCCAATGGTGACCAGATGCGTGACACCGATGCCCTTGAGCGTTTCGACAACGGCGATCATCGTCTCTTCCGACCTGGTCGGATTCTCGCGCGCCGTGCCGAGCACCGAACCGCCGAGCCAATGCACGCGCGAAACATCGCCGATAGCCAGCGTCCGCGCGCACGCCGGATCGCGCCGCACCAGATGTTTGAAGCCATCCTGAATGCCGACGACCTCAAAACCTTCGTTGATGGCTTTGACCGTCGCGGCGGAGATGACCGAATTGATGCCGGGGGCGGGGCCGCCGCCGACCAGAATTGCAAGCTTACCTGAAGCAGTTATGGATGCGGGCATTACTGAATTGCTCCTGCGTTGCGGTGAACGTTTGTGTGGTGAATTAGGGTTGAGCGGTAAGCGGGATTGTACGCAAGCGAGCCGGGGTTTGGCTAGTTGAAGGCGGTGTGAAGATGATGAAGATGTTTTATCGGGCGATTAAGTCTGGGCATCAAATGTACGGTACAGGGAGCGTTAGCGACCTGACCCTCGGCCTCGAGACTGCTTGGTTTCATAGAACGCTGTAGGCCAAGGCTCAGGTCGCTCGCGCTCCCCATGCCGTTATAACCGCGCAATCCAGCCCGCAAACAACTGGCAAAACAGCGCGCCCACCAGCGTCATCGAAAGCCCCCACATCAACAACCGGCGAAATAGCACTTGCGCTTCGCCTGCATCGTTCACCGCCGCGATGCACAACGCGCCCAGCGTTGAGAGCGGCGAGACGTCCACCAGTGCCGAGCCTACGTTGACGCTGAGCGCGATGGCCAGCGGGTCGCCGCCACCGAGTTGCTGCACCAACTTGGGTGCGGTTGGCAGAAAGGCGGGCAAGACGACGCCGGAGGTGCTGCTATACGTCGAGATTGCGCCGGTGATAAAGGCGATCACGCCATTGATGCTGCCGGGCGAAGAGATGCGCGCCAATAGGCCGGTGAACAACTCCATCCCGCCAGTCTTTTCGAGCAACGCGATTAACAACGAAACGCCGCTGACCATCAGGATCACGCCCCACGGGACTTTCTTCAGCGCCTGTGACTCGTCGGTGGTGTTGAGCACGATCAGCACTGTTGCCGCGACAAAGGCGCTCAAGCCCAGATTCCATTTCAGCAATACGATCCCGGTGATCCACATGACGATGATGGCGAGGGTCAGCCATTGCGGACGTGTGAGCAGAGCCGCGTTCGCTTCATCCACTGCCGCCACCTCGCCGCCTTTCAATTCTCTACCTCCGAAGAGCCAGTATGCGGCAACGGCGACCAGTGCGTGCGCGATGAAGTTGGCGAACCAGACCTTGCCCGCGTGGCCGCCGAGACCGGCTTCGGCCATCTTGGTGTTGGCGATCACGCCGACCGAGCTGATGGGCGACAGGTTCCCCGCATTGGCGCCGTTGGCGACCATCAGCGCCGTCAGCAACGCTGGAATACTCGCGCGTTCGCCAATCGCCAGCGCCAGCGGAACGACGAGCGCGACGCTGGAAATTGCGCCCGGCCCGACGGTCGAAACGAGCATCGCAATGACAAAGAAAAGCACGGGCAGCCAGCGCCGCTTGCCGCGCACCAAGCCGACCGCACGTTGCGCCAGCCGTTCCAAGGTGCCGTTCGTTTCGGCGCAGGCAAACAGCAAGGTCACGCCCGTCAGCGTGAGAAACAGATTCGCGGGGAAGCCCGCCATCACGGCATCGGGCTTTTGCCCGGCGAGATACACGCCGATTAACCAAGCCAGCGCGATGGCGACCAGTCCGACGTTGATGCGCGAGACCATCGAAAGAATGATGGCGAGTAAGAGGGCCAGCAGCGAGGCGAGGGCAGGATTCATTGTTCGGTAGTCCAGGGAGGCAGCAGATGTTTTTGGACTTTGCCCAACGCGGTGCGCGGCAAAGCGGCTACGCGGATGAAGCCGCGCGGGACTTTGAATGAAGCGAGCACTTTGCGGCAAGCGTCTTCCAATGCCGCCGCGTCAAATGGTTCATCGGCGACGACGTAAGCCACCGGCAATTCGCCGCGCCGTGCATCGGGCACGCCACACACGACGGCTTCGCGCACGCCGGGCTGTTCGAGCAAGACCTCTTCGATCTCGCGCGGATAGATGTTGAAGCCGCCGCTGATAATCAAATCCGTCCGCCGCCCGCGCAGCGTGTAATAACCATCGGCGGAACGTTCGCCTAGATCGCCCGTCTTGAACCAGCGGCCATCGGGGGCGTCAACAAAGGCTTCCGCCGTCGCCTCGGGACGCCGCCAATAGCCGGCACAAACATTCGGGCCGCGCACATACAGTTCGCCCGGTTCACCGTCTGTCACAGCGTGTCCCTGGCTGTTGACGATTTTGACCGAAACGCCGGGCAGCGGTTGGCCGACTGCGCCGGGTCGGCGTTCGCCTCCGTAAGGATTGCTGATGTTCATCAGCGTTTCGCTCATGCCGTAGCGTTCTAAAATGGTGTGACCGAACTTGGCGCGGAAATCTTCCAGCACCTGCGCGGGCAGCGGCGCTGAACCGGAGACGAACAGGCGCGTGCGCGCGCCGATGCGTTGCGCCAAGTCATCCGGCAATTCCAGCAAACGCACGTAAACCGTTGGCACGCCAAAAAAGAGCGTCGGTTGAAAGTCTGCAAACCAAGCGGGGGCGCGATTGATGTCGAAACGTTCTTTCAAACTCATCCGGCAACCGCTGGCCAGCCAGACGTGCACGCCGTTGCCCAGACCGTGCACGTGAAACAGCGGCAGCACGGCCAGATAACGGTCGGCCTCGCTGATGCGCCAACAGGCCAGCAGATTGACCGTGTTCGCCAGAAAATTGTTGTGCGTAAGGATCGCGCCTTTGGAGCGGCCCGTAGTGCCGGAGGTATACACCAACGCCGCTGGCGTATCGCCATCGAGTGCAGCGCGTATTCGCTCGCCCGCCTGGCTTGCGGCGGCTGCCGCCAAGTCGTCAATCTCCCAAATCACCGCGCCGGACGGCACGTAAGCGGCCAGGTCGCGCGTGGTCACGACGGCTTTGGGTTCGGCATCGCTGAGAATGTGCGAGAGTTCGCGCTCGCGATATAACACGTTGACCGGTACCACGATGACGCCGAGTTTGAGGCAGGCCAAAAACAGATCAATGAATTCAACGCGGTTGGGCAGAAAGATACCCAAGCGGTCGCCCCGTTCCAGCCCACGCAAGCGTAGCAACCGAGCCAAGCGGTTGCTGCGGACTTCTAACTCGCCAAACGTAAGCGCCGCTGTCTGACCGTCGGCGCGGTCATAATCAAGCGCAATCGCTGCTGCGCGTCCCACAAGCGAAAGGTCAAAGAGATCGGTTAATTGCATGGTGTGGTGCGTCAACGCCAGCATACCGCCCGTAAGCTATCCCAAACGGTTAGCGGTTACGGTGCGGCTGGCAATCTCTAACAAGATCAAATCAGTTTTTTGAAGAGGCGGGATTGTGTAACAAGGCTGAGGTATTCTCAACTGAAGCTGGCACTTCCTAAGCACTGAGACCAAGTTTTCTTAGCGACGGCGAGGGCAGGGGCAATAGCCCCAATGAAAGTGGAGCTGAATCAGTCATAACAAGCGCTGGCCCAAATTCAAAATGCCGGTCAGCAGTAAAACCGCCGACCGGCATCCAGAAACGGACGAGGCGTTCCCCTATTTCCACGCTACCTCATCCGGTGATTTGTCAACCCAGTCACACACCCTGACGGGTCAACAAAAACGAAACCTAAAATCTTATTTTTAAATAAAATTCCCAGTCATTCTGGAAATCGAGTTCGCGCAACAGCCTGCGGCGTAGTAACACAATATCAAGGAATACAACTGCGCTTATTGTTACTCGTCCAGATACAAGCTAAGCGTAAAGTTACTTGGCCATTACACATAAACAGACGCTTGAACTTCCGAATCGCTCACTCGTTGCCGCCAAAAAAATACCTGGCAACATAAGAAGCCGTTCGCAAATTTGTTTTATTGCGCAGTAAAAACCTGGATGGCGAAACTGCAAGCTCGCCTTATGCGGGAATGCTACACTCAATAACAACAGCGCCTAAAGCTGCCACGCTGCCGATTTTCATTTAGCACATGTCCGCCGCCTTGTGGGATTGCGGCGATGGACAGTAATGCCTGCCTTTTTCTTGAGCGTTTATCGCATCTTTCACTTGCAACGTCTACTGGGAAAACCCGCGATTGCCCCTAGAAAAATCCCTAACCTCCCTCCTCTGAACTTAACCTATCAGCGCGAATAGCAGTAACTCAGTTTTCCTGCAACCAGCCTCTATGTAAGGCGTAGTTCACTACTTCGGCCCGGCTGCGCAGGGTGAGTTTTTCCATCGCGCGGGCTTTATGATACTCGACGGTCTTGACACTGATGCCTAATTGGTCGGCGATTTCTTTGTTACTGTGTCCCCAGGCGATCAGTCGTAACACGCTCTCTTCGCGTTCGGTCATGTCCACCATTGAGCCGCCGGGCTGCGGCAATTGGCGACCCAAATAGTTATTGAGCAGTTGCCCCGTCAACTCGCGATCAATGAAAGTTCCCCCGGCGGCGACGGTACGAATGGCCGTCAACAAATCAGTCGAGTCGGACTGTTTGGAAACATAACCGGCGGCGCCCGCTTGCATGATCATACGCAAGTAACCCACGTCAGAATGGCGTGTCAGAATGACGACTTTGGTTTGCGGAGAAACTTCTTTGAGCCGTTCGGTGGCTTCGATGCCGTTCATTTTCGGCATCGAAATATCCATTACGACCACGGCCGGGTTGACGTTCGGCGCTTGCCGTAAGACGGACTGCCCGTCACCGGCTTGTCCGACGACCTGCATGTCGGTTTGCCGATTGATCAGGCCCATGAGGCCCTCGCGCAATACGGCATGATCATCCACCAAGAACACACGAAGATTTTCCACCACACCACTCCTTTTGAATTGTTCGAGCGCCAGGAATCACAACGGGATGCGCACAAATAATGTCGTGCCTTTTCCCGCTTCAGATTCCAGCTCGAAACTGCCTTGCACCAAAGCCACGCGCTCCGTCATGCCCGCCAACCCATAACACCGGCGGGCTTGGCGTTCCTGACAGAATTGCGCGTAGTCGAATCCGCAACCATCGTCTTCGATCACCAACTGCAAAACGCCGCGCCTGACCTCCAGAATTAAACTGACACGCTTTGCTCCGGCATGCTTGAAGATGTTATTTAATGCTTCCTGAGTTACTCGGTAAATTGTCGTCTCTACGTCAGGCGGTAACGCAGGCAGGTCTTTTTCACTTCCGCAAAAATCCACGGTAATACGTTGCCGCTCTGACCATTCCAACACGTACTGCAAAATGGCGGCCTTTAACCCGGCCTCCAGGGCGGGCGGACGCAACGTCAACACCAGGTAATCCATTTCCTGATCCAACTGCTCGATCAAGCCGCGCAATTGCATCACCGCGCTGCAATCCAGTTGCTGCTCGGCCAGCGTGCCTTGCAGGCTTTCCAGCCCAAGCCGTAACGCTGCCGTATATTGCCCAATCTGATCGTGCAATTCGCGGGCGATGCGTTTGCGCTCTTCTTCCTGCGCTGCCAGCACGCGCTGCCAGACCTGCGCCTCAGACTCGCGCTTTTGCGTATGTTCGGCGTCGAGCGCTGACCGGACGGATGTTTTGCGGCCCGGCGGCTCTGAGCTTGAACGCGGATCATTCCTTTTTGCTCCCAAATAACCCATCCCGTGTCTCCACCAATCACCTTAATCAGAAACGATAGCTTCAAAATTTATCTTAAAAATTTATCTTACGTCAGGTAACTATTTTGTTATAACGAGTAACTCTGAATCCAAAAAAGAGGCACACCTCACCTAACAAGACGTTATGTACATTGCAAAGTGTGACGGCGAATCCCTTGCGTTCGGGGGGATAAACCTAGCCCTTACTTTGCACTGACAACGGTCAGCAAGCTAAGCGGTGCAACTCGTTCGACGACTACTTACACCTGGAACAATAGTTCGCGGCTAATGCTCTGGAAAATGTGGGAATGATTCAGAATATGGTATCGGGCATCGGCTGGACGAGCAGAACATGGTGGCTTGGGTTCGTCCTAATTCGTCCGGTCAAATACGTTTTATTTGTTCGTTCGTGTCACCTGTCTTGGGAAATGGGTGGAATAACAGGCAGGCTGAGTTTACCTACCATTTCTGGTTTGTCAACGACTTATTAGCATTTCAGGCTATTATTTGAGGATTTTCCTAACTTTATTCATCGTTTTTATCTAAACCAACTTCTCAGCTAACAACATGTTGTAAGACAAACTCCTAGTCGAACAAGTTATGGCTGTTTATTCCCCAAATGCCGATCCAGCCATTCAATCTCTCTTTTCAATTTATCCAATTGGTAGCTTGGGAGGGCCAGACTATGTCCCTGTTCCGGATAGATGACTAACTGCACGGGAACATCCATGCGTTTTAAGGTGCGATAGCTTTCCTGGGACTGCCCTAAAGGCACGCGATCATCCTTTTCCCCATGAAAAATTAACGTGGGGGTTTTGGCGTTGGGTAAAAAGGTTAGCGGGGATTGCTGGTCATAAAGTTTGCGCGCCTCCCACGGCGTGCCGCCGTGCAACCGTTCGCGCTGATAGGTGATGTCCGCCGTTCCCCAATAAGAAACGGCGTTCGATAGCCCGGCGCCATAGACCGCGCACTTGAAGCGGTCGGTATGACCGATCAGCCAGCCGCTCAGATACCCGCCATAGCTCCAACCGGCAATGGCCAATTTGGTTTCATCCGCGAGGCCACGTTTGACGAGTTCGTCAATGCCGCTCAGCACATCTTCGGCGTCAACCTGGCCGGCTTTGAGGGAATTGGCCTGCGCAAATGCCGCCCCATAATTCGAGGAGCCGCGAAAGTTCGGCAGAAAAACGGCGTAGCCCTTGCCCGTCAAGACCTGCACCGCAGCGCCCCAAGAGGCGTTGAAGCCGCGCGTATAAGCGCCCTCAGGGCCGCCGTGAATATAGGTCACGAGCGGATAACGCCTGTCTGATTCGTAACCGGAAGGATAAAAAAATAGCCCTTCGATCACTGTGCCATCGTTGGATTTCCATTTGATCGTCTCGGTCTGACCGTAGAAAAAATCGGCTGTTTGCGGGTTGAGTTGGGTCAATTGCATGGGCAGCAGGGTGCGCGCATTCAGGCCCGCGACTTCGCTGCCCATGCGCGGATGCTCGAAGGTGTAAACCACCTGCAACCCGTCGGGGCTGGCGGCAGACGAACCGCAAACGCCTTCACCGGGCGTCATCACCTGCGGCGCGCGCCCACTTAGATCCAGATTGTACAGGCGCGAATGCACGCCGACATCGGCCTGCACGATCAATTGGGCGCTGTTGTAAAGCCAGCGGTAGTTGCGAATATAACCGTTAAAGGTACGGGCCAGGACGCGCGTCGCAAGGCCCTCGCCCACGGCATTGGCGGGGAAAAGATGTATTCGCTCAGGCCCGACGTTCGACGGGCCGTCCGCATGAGCGAGCCACGAAATCCAACGGCCGTCAGGCGAAAAACGCGGCTGCACTTCGGCTCCATTGCCGTGTGTCAGTTGCCGGGCGGCGGCGCTATCCAGCGTTTCGTTATCAAAGCGGAAGGGCAGGACAAAAACTTCTGTCGTGTCGGTGTTTTCCAGTTTTGGTGATTGCCGCGCGGTGAAAACGATTTGCGTTGTGTCAAAAGACCAGCCGAATTCGGCCACGTGGCGCGTGCCTTTGGTCATTTGTTTGACCTGCCGCGTCTCAACCTCCAGCACCCAGAGTTGGGCGTAACGCGGGTCGTCATCCACCACGATGGGCGGCTTGGTCTTTGGTTTCGCGGCAGGCTTTGGCACTTCGGCGATAAAGGCGACGTAGCGGCTGTCGGGCGACCACTCAAAGGCTTGAATCGCCGCGGCGTGATTCGTTAAGGGCTGGGCTTCACCGCCTTGCGGATTGATCAGATAAATTTGCGCGCCCTCTTTTTCACCGCGTTCCGACAAAAAGGCCAGCCGTTGCCCATCCGGCGCCCAGCGCGGGTGATCGTCGCGCCGCGCGTTGAAGGTCAAGCGCATCGCCGCGCCGCCAATATCTGCCAGCGCCGTCCAAATGTCTGCATTGAAGCGATCGGCTTCTTGATCCCAGGCGGTGACGACAAAGGCCACGCGGCGGCCATCCAGCGCCAGTTGCACGTCGCTGGCGCGGTTGAGCGCGATGACGTCTTCCACGGTCATCGGGCGTTTGGTTTGGGCCGCCGCTGAAAACAGCCAGCCGACAGCGAGGCAAATGACAAGGGGTAGATATACGCGGCGATAATTCATAGCTTCCTGTTTTTCTACGGATTGAGCCTGGTTGGGCGGCGGGGATTATACGGCATGCCTTGCAAAAACGCCGACTGGCTCAACCGCTCAATAGGCCTAGTACTCCATCAAGCTGAAAATGAGGGATGTAGGGCGGGATTTAATCCCGCCCTACATCCCGGATGCGCTCTCAGCATCCATCACTTACAGCTTGATGGAGTACTAGATCGGTTTTCACTACGATGTACGGGAAAACCATGTAGCGGGACAGTACCGCGCGCGTGAGCAAGCGGAGCTTTGGCAGTTCAGCTAAGGGGGCAAGCTTGCCGCGCCGCTTGCTCACGCGCGCGGTACTGTCCCAGCGTCAAAGCTTGAGCGCCGCTTGCTCACGCGCGCGGTACTGTCCCAGCGTCAACTGACTCCCGTAAACGTAACTGCAAACCGCTCTAATAAAAAAGAGAGTACGGAAAAACCGGAAATAACGGAGTAAACAGAAGCATACCAGCCAAGTCTGGCTCCGTCTGTTCCGTTATTTCCGGTTGTTCCGTACTCTCTCTTCAGCTTGAGCCACTGCCCTATTTTGTAAAGCCGACGTTTTTCAGCAAGGTTGTAAAGCGTGAATCGCTGCGCAGCGGATCGAGTTGTGGGTCAACTTTCAGCCAGATCACGCCTTCTTCGCGCAGGGAGATGGCCTGGGTCAGAGCGCCGAGCGCCTGCTCCTTTTCGCCGAGGGCGGTGTAAACGCCCGCTACCAGGAACAGCGGCACGGTGCCGGGGGCGGCGTTTTGCTGTAGCTCATCGAGCAACTTGCGGGCTTCTTCCGGTCGTCCCGCCAGCGCCAAGGTGCGCGCCAGGCGCAGTTTCGTTTGCGTGTTGTCGCCCGCCAAGGCCATTGCGCGTTGGAACGCGGCGATGGCCAACTCGTATTGTTGCTGCTGTTCAAAGGCCATGCCCAGATGCGCGTGCACGCCAGCGGCATTCGGATTCAATTCCAGCGCCCTTTGAAATTGGCCGACCGCCTGGCTGAACTTGCGGGCGTAATACAGGGTAGCGCCCAGATTGGTGCTGATGGGCGTCGAAACCGGGTCGAGTTCGCGGGCGCGTTCGGCCTCGGCGAGGGCTTCGGCAGGACGCCCCATGCTGGACAAATAGCTGCTGTACCACTGATGGGCGGTCGCATAGTTCTCATTCAACGCAAGCGCGCGTTGATAAGCCTGCTCGGCACCCGCCCAATTCCATTCATATTGGTGGCGGATGAAGCCGAGCGCGGCGTGCGGTTCAGCCAGTTGCGCGTCGAGTTCGAGGGCGCGGGCGGCAGCATCTTTGCCCGCAGCCACCGCTTCTTCGGGCGCGGTTTCGCTGTAAATCGGTGCGAGGGCATAGCTATCGGCCAGTGCGGCATAGGCCCGCGCGTAATTGGGGTCGAGCAAGACGGCGCGCTGGAAATTCTCGATGCTGCGTTTGATCGCCTCGCCGGTGCGCTGGTTCCACAGATGGCGGCCCTTGAGATAAAGCTTGTAGGCCTCGACATTCTCGGTGTCGCGGCTGGCGAGGCGTTGCCGCTCAGCGCCGCTTAAACGCAACCGTAACTGCTCGGCGATGCGGTTGGCGAGGTTGCTTTGCAGGAAGGGGACATCGCGGGCTTCGCTTTCATATTGCTGGCCCCAGAGGATCGCGTTGGTGCGGACGTCTACCAGTTCGACCGTGACCTTTAGCGCGCCGCCGTGCGCGGTGATGCGGCCATTGAGCACCGTCCCGACATCCAAGGCCTGACCGACCGCATGCGAATCCGGCAGCTTGCCTTTGTAACGGAAGACCGAGTTGCGGGCGATGACTTTCAGATTCGGCACTTGCGAGAGGCGCTGGATCAGGTTTTCGGTCAAGCCATCCGCCAGATATTCGCGTTCACCATCGTCGGCGCGCGCTGGCTGCGTATACTCGAACGGCAGCACGGCGATGGAAACGTCCGGCGCGCGGCGCTGCCAACGTCCATAAGCCACGTAGGCTGCGTAAGCCAAAGCCGCCGCCGCCAACACGAGCAACGCAAAAATCAACACCCGGCGCTGCTTTTGTGGCGCAACGGTGACGTTGCTCGCGCCAGCAGTGGTTGGCGGGCCGCTGGCTGGCCGCACTGGTTGACCTGTTGCAGTTTGCGTTGCTGGAGTTTGTGCAGTCGTCGTGCTGCCGCTGTCCGGCCTGAAAGCAGGTTGCCCAGCGGAGTCCGCGCCAGTCTTGGCATCGGCAGGCGTTCCGGTCAAGCTGGCTGTACCAACGTTTGCAGGCGTGGCTCCCGGTTGTGCCAGTTCGCTACCGCGCCAGGGTTCCAGCAGCATTTGCTTGAAGACTCGCAGCTCCGCCGCCAACTCTTTGGCCGATTGATAGCGGTGTTCGCGGTCTTTTTCCAGCGCACGATTCAAAATGCGCTGTAGCTCTTGCAGCACATTGGGCGGAACGCCCCGCAAATGCTGCGCGAGCGGCTCAGGTTCGCGCGCCAGCAACGCGGCCAGCGTGTCGCTTTGCGTCGGCCCCTTAAACGGGCAGTGGCCGGTGACCAGTTCGTACAACACGATGCCCAAACTAAAAATGTCTGTGCGCCGGTCAATGCGCAACCCGCGCGCCTGTTCGGGCGACATGTAATTGGCGGTGCCGATCACCACGCCGGGTTTCGTCTCAAATTTTTCTGCGCCTTCGCCCGCCGCTTGACTGGCGAGCTGGCCGGAATCAGGGTCGGTATTCTCCAGGAGCTTGGCCACGCCGAAATCCAGCACTTTGATGTAACCGTCAGGCCGCAGCATCAGGTTTTCGGGCTTGATGTCGCGGTGGACGATGTTGGCGCGATGCGCGACTTCGAGCGCGTTGGCGATTTGAATGACGACCTCGGCGGCGACGCTCAATTTGAAGCGGCCCCGCTCGACCAAACTGCGCAGTGTGCGGCCTTCGACATATTCGGTGGCCAGATACTGCACGCCTTTGTGTTCGCCGATTTCGTGAATGGTCAGAATGTTCGGATGGTTCAACGCCGAGGCGGCGCGGGCTTCCTGTTGAAAGCGGCGCACGCGTTCAGGATCGTGCGTGGAATGCCGCGACAACAGCTTCAATGCGACGCGCCGCCCCAAGCGCGTGTCCTGCGCCAGATAGACGCGCCCCATGCCGCCGCGCCCGATTTCGACCAGCACCTGGTAATGCGCCAGCATCCGGCCATCCAGCCGTTGCGATTGTCCGGGTCCGGGCGTTTCACCCGCGCGCCCGGAAGGTTGATCGAAACTTGGCCGCTGCGCCGGTTGATCGAAACTTGGCCGCGATGGTGTTTCCACCCGCGGTCGTTGCGAAGGCCGGTCAAAATTCGGCGGTGGCGCAGGTGGATTGCTGCCTGGCGTTGGCGTTGGCCGTTGTGAGGGTTGCTCGAAGGTTGGCCGTGGCGGTGGCGGCTCAACAGCCGGCGGCGCGGCCAGGTTAGTCAAACTTGGATTGGTCGAACTCGGATTGGCCAAACTTGGATCGGCCAGACTTGGATAAAGCGGGCGGTAGGTGGGCGCATCGAATTGCCCGCGCTGCTTCGGTGGATCAAAGACCGGGCGCACAGTGGGTGCATTGAATGACGGCGGTGTTTCCGTTTCGTGGCGGAACCCCGGCGGCGCGGCTGGCAAATCTTTTGTCCGGTCTTTTGCCCAATCTTTTGTCCAGTCTGGCGGTAAAGCGCCGGTTGCAGGCGGCGTAGTTTCAACCGTGGGTGCAAAAGGCGGAATCTCTTCTGTCGTGTTTTGCCACTCAATCCCTTGGCTGGGAGCCTGCGGGGCTGACTGCCGAGTGGCTTGCCCTGTTGCTTGCCTCGCTGCCGGATTGGACGGCTGGCCATTGGAGGGCGGCAACGGATGGATAGCCGCATCCGAATACAACGGCTCCAATCCCTCGGACAAGGCGTTGATGAGTTCGGTCGTGGCATTGCCGGAGGGCGCACTGGACGCGGGCGGCACACGATAAAACGATGGCGTATCGAAGGAGGGCGCTTCAAATAATGACGGCGGTGACGGTGGTGTCGGCGGTGACGGCGGTGACGACAATGACGGCGGTTCAGCCGCCAGGGTAGGCAAGGCGCCCGTGGTGCGGCGAAAGACTTCGCGCACGGCATCGAAGGATTCCTGCTCCTGACTATTCAACCAATCCGGTGCGGCGGACGGCTCCGTCCTGGGGCCAGTTTGCGGCTCCGCCAGTTGGGCCTGAAGCGGGCCAGTTGGCTGACTGCCGAGCGGCCCAGTGGCTTCCGTAGCCCCTATAGCCGTAGCCCCTATAGGAGGATGAGCGCGCCGCGACGGTTGCGACCAATGTTCGAGCGGTTTGGCCGTGGACAGCGGCGGGTTTTGTTCGGGCTTAGTCTGGTCGCTGTCCGAAGCCGCATAGTAACGCAACAGGATTTCGACTTCCTGCAACAGCGGTTCATTGCCCGCGCACGCTCTGTTGATGAATGCCGCGCGTTCGTGCGCCGGGCGCAGGCGCGCCTCTTGCACAATGTGACTGGCTTCTTGCCAATTTGGGGAGGACATAAACGTACTTTCGCGCCCTTACGGATGAACGTACCAGATGGGGTTGCACGGGCGATCAACTTAAAACTGTGATCAGCCTAAACCTGTGCTCAGACTAAAGAGGACGACTTCCGCCTGTACGGGGTGGCGTCGGAACGGTGTTCTAAAACGGGGCTATCAGTAGATGAGACGGGGTGAGTGCTGTGTGGTACTGCTTGCTTAAAGTAAAGAAGGAACGGGGCGCGCCTTCTGTCGCGGGGGTCAACTCCTCACGCCCAACACGAGCGCCATTGTTCATTTCTCTACGGGCGGCGTCAACTCTATTTTCGTTGGCGCTTCGCCCTCATAATAACGGCGTGCTTTCAGCTTCTCCGGCAAACAAATCATGTCCGTCTGCGCGTGCTCGTAATCGTGTGCGTATTGATAACCCTTGCCGTAGCCCAAGCCTTTCATCAACGCCGTCGGCGCATTGCGCAAGTGCAGCGGCACCGGTTCGGCCTGGGTCGCACGCGCATCTTCGGCGGCCATTTCATAAGCCATATACACTTTATTCGATTTCGGCGCACAGGCCAGATACGCGGCAGCTTCGGCCAACGCGCAGCGCGCTTCAGGCAAGCCGATCAGATGGACGGCCTGGGCGGCGGCGGCGGCCACGACCAAGGCTTGCGGGTCGGCCAGACCCACGTCTTCAGAGGCGTGATGCACGATGCGGCGCGCGATATACATCGGGTCTTCGCCGCCCTCGATCATGCGCGCCAACCAATACAGCGTGGCGCTCGGGTCGGAGTTGCGAATGGATTTGATGAAAGCCGAGATCAGGTTGTAATGCTGCTCGCCCTTCTTGTCGTATAGGGCCGCCGCGCGTTGCAAGGCTTCGCGCAAATCATCGTCGCCAACGACGCGCACACCAGCTGCATTCGGCGCAACGGTATTGACCGCCAATTCCAGCGTCGTCAGCGCCGAACGCGCATCGCCGCCCGTGAATTGCGCCAGCCGCAGCAACTGTTCTTCGCTGAGTTGCGCATTCAACTTGCCCAACCCGCGTTCGCTGTCATTGAGCGCCTGTTCCAGAATGCGCACCAACTCGGCCTCGCTCAGCATTTCGAGCACGAAGACTTTGACGCGCGAGAGTAGCGCCGAATTGACCTCGAACGAAGGATTCTCGGTCGTCGCGCCAATCAAAATGATCGTGCCGTTTTCGACGTAGGGCAGAAAGGCGTCCTGTTGCGCGCGATTGAAGCGGTGAATCTCGTCAATGAACACCACCGTGCGTTTGCCAATTTTGGCGCGCAACTTGGCGGCATTTTCCATCACCTGTTTGATTTCCTTGATGCCCGAAGTCACGGCGCTGAACGGACTGAATTGCGCGGCGGTGCGGCGCGCGATGATCCGGGCGAGCGTCGTCTTGCCCGTGCCCGGCGGCCCCCAAAAGATCAGTGAAGTCAGGCGATCTTCTTCGATCAAGCGGCGCAACAGTTTGCCCGGCCCGGCAATCTGCGTCTGGCCGATGAATTCATCCAATGTGCGCGGACGCATGCGTTCGGCCAGCGGCGCGCTCGGATCAGGCGGCGCTGGCACAGCGGGCACGGGCGCATCCATTTCAGCAAAAAGACTGGTTTCTTCAGCACTGCGTTGCATGGCTGCCAGCATAGCAGTTCAAGGCTTTTTGCGCAGCACTAAGGGAGGTTGATCGGCGCAGCGGAAAAGGCCAGCTTGCTGAATTTAGATCGGGTTGCACTTCAGTGTAAGGGGGGAGTCATGGGCTGGGGCAGTACCGCGCGCGTGAGCAAGCGGTGCGTCAAAGCAGGAGCATTGGCATTCATGCGCAGACTCCGCTTGCTCACGCGCGCGGTACCGTTAGATCAAACACCGCCGCCAGCCGCTCTTTTGCTCTACAGCTTCGCCGTTGTCGTGCCGTCGTCGCTCAACACCACGCGCCGTTTTTGCCACATCGCCAGATTCGCCAGATGGGGCGCGCTGACGGCGTTGTGGCCGACTTCGACGGGGGCGTTGGGTTCCTGGCGCGACTTGATACAGGCCAGAAAATTCGCCACGTGCGGTTCGGTCGGGATACCGCCTTTGTATTCGTGGAGCGGTTGCGGCGCTTTGTTCGTGCTTTCCCAAGGTTCGGGATAGACGCGATAGCCGTCGTCATCCAGTTCCATCGTCGCCTTGCGTCCCTGCAAAATGATCTGCCAGCCGTTGTGATAGCTGTTGCTGTAACAGAGCGTCCACGTCGCCATAAACGATGGGTATTCGTAAACCGCGCTGAAGGTGTCGGGCGCATCGCCCCCTTTGTGTTGCATTACCGCGCCCTGGCAGACAGCGGCGACGGGCGGTTTGCCGTTATTGCAGCACCACTGGATTACGTCCATCAAATGCGTGCCCTGATCGGTCAGGTGGCCACCGTTGTAATCAATGAAATTGCGCCAGCGGAAGAAGCGCCGTTCATCCATCTCGTGTTTATTGCGCGCCGTCGCCTGAAAGCGTTCCCAATCCAGCTTGCCTTCCAATGACATCTTTTGCGGCATCGGTTTAGTGTTCCAGTACCATTGCGCGCGGGCCAGAATCACTTCGCCCAGCACGCCTTCGTCCACCAGTTTCTTGGCGCCGCGCACAGCTTCGGAACTGCGGCGTTGCATGCCGACTTGGACGATCTGTTTAGTGGCGCGCACGGCTTTGACCATTTGTGCGCCTTGTTCGATGGAGAGTGAAAAGGGCTTTTCGGTGTAAACGTCTTTGCCTGCCTTGACCGAATCCATCAACACGGGCGCGTGCCAGTGATCGGGCGTGGCGTTGAGCACGGCGACGACTTCTTTGTTGTCGAGCACGTCGCGGTAATCAAACGTAGCCTTGCTGCCCGCGCGGCATTTAAGCAAGGTCTCTTTCTGACGCGGTTCATACACGTCCGACACGGCGATGAATTCGACCCGATCCGAGACTTTCAGAAACGAATTCATCACGCTGTGTCCGCGTCCGCCCGCGCCGATGATCGCCATCTGCACGCGGTCGTTGGCGCCAAGGATGCGCGCATAAGATTCAGCAGTGAACAGGCCCGAAGCGGCGACGCTGCCTGCGGCTCCGGCCAGAAAATTGCGGCGATTGACTTTGTCTGACATGGTTGGTTCCTCCGAGTGGTTGCCAGGTGATTGCTTGTGATGGAGCGGATGGGCGCAGCTTAGGGAAGCAGTGAACAAAAGGCAACTTTGGAAGTGCCGAGGTTCAGTTTGAATGGTTTTTCAAAGGTGACATTTTCGTATACGTCACGTAATGCCAATTCACAGTCTAGCGAGGTCAGTTTCACCACTTCGCCCAATTGGTTGAATTCGCGCTGCTCCCACAGATTGTCGGCTATAGTTTTTAAGAAAAAGAATTTCCGAAAAGTCCCAAAGGGACGGCCAGCCAACAGCCCAGGGTGCAGCCCTGGGGAGTCGTGCAAATGGTTCGGCAAGCCCTGAAAGGGCCGCAGCCATAGGCTTGGCTGCGGCCCTTTCAGGGCTTCGCACCACGACTCAATGTGCTTCCTGGGGCTTTACCCCAGGCTGTTGGCTGACGCTCCGTTGGAGCTTGCTAGGAAATTCTTTTTCTTGAAGTCTATAGCTTGCAATACTGTGGACATTTTTCGGGGTAGCAATGAAATGAAAAGGGTCGTTTGCCAGAAAGAAGGTGTCTACCAAAACTCCTTCTCTTGTCGCACGACCCGTGACCGTAGTCACGGCTAC
>JACPYM010000116.1 GCA_016196035.1 Acidobacteriota bacterium
CAAGTTCCTGGGGGTGATCTACCGGACGCTGAAGAACAAATGGGTGTTCGCAGACTTCCCCCATTTCGTCCTCGCCGAGGGCTAACAACCACCTCGGAGTAGACAACTCATCATAGGAGTACAAGATGAACAAACCGACCATCAATCTAAAAAGGCTGAGCCAGGCTGTCCAGCAAAAGCTGAATGGCAATGGCGAAGCTGCCGCCGACGCCAAACTGGTGCTGCGCGCTGCCGCCCGGCAAATCGGCATCGGCGCTTCGACGCTTTGGCGCATCGCCACAGGCGAGCATACGCCGAGCGTCAAAACGCTGGTGCACATCTGTGATTGGCTGCAAACCAGCACGGATGAGTTTCTGGCGCAGCAACGTGACGCACTCAATCTGCCGGGCCTGCCCTTCTTCGGCCCGGTGAATGCCGGTATGCCCGCGCCGGCGTTTAACGACAATGCCGAGTGGCTGCCCTTGCAACAGCAAGTCACGCGGCATCCAACGCAAAGTTTTTGCGTGCGCGCCAATGGCAATTCGATGATCGACGCGGGGATTTTTGACCGCGACCTGCTCGTCGTGGATCGCGCCGAAGAAACGCGCCACGGCCACATCGTGGTCGTCTCGATCAACGAACAGTTTTTGGTCAAGCGGCTCGACAAATCCAAAGCCACCCCGGTCTTTCGTTCCGCCAACCCCAATTATCCCGACTTCACGCCCAAGACCGGCGATGAGGTCGTGATCTGGGGCCGTGTCGTCCAATCGCTCCGGGAACATTAATGCTCAATGCAGTACAGGGAGCGGTAGCGACCTGGCATCTTCGCAGATGCACAAGCCGCAAACACCAGGTTGCTACCACTCCCTGTACCGCCCCCCGCAGCCGCAATGCATTCCGCCATCGCCCTCGTGGACGCCAACAATTTCTACGTCTCTTGCGAACGCCTCTTCCGCCCCGATCTGCGCGACAAACCGGTCGTCGTCCTGTCCAACAATGATGGCTGCATCGTCTCGCGCAGCAATGAGGCCAAAGCCCTCGGCATTCGCATGGCTGAACCCGCCTTCAAGGCGCGAGACCTCTTCGAATTGCACAACGTCACAGTGTTCTCCAGCAACTACGCGCTCTATGGCGATCTGTCGCGGCGCATGTTCGCCATCCTGCAAGAATATTCGCCCCTGGCCGAGTATTACTCGATTGACGAAGCCTTTATCGAATTGCAGGCCAACGCCGCCGCTGAACTTGAGCAGCTTGGCCGCGCCATCCGCGCCCGCATCCAACGCGACATCGGCATTCCCGTCTCCATCGGCATCGCCACGACCAAAACGCTTGCCAAAGTTGCCGCGCACCACGCCAAGCAATCCGCCAAAACGCGCGGCGTGCTCAATCTCTTCGATTCGCCGCATCTGGATGTGGCGCTCGAACGCATGCCGATTGACGAAATCTGGGGCATGGGCCGTAAGCTGAGCAAACGCCTGTTGGGGCGCGGCTACGTCACCGCCAAGCATCTGCGCGACGGCGGCGACGACGATCTGAAACGCGTGCTGAACGTCGTCGGCATGCGCACCGTCTTTGAACTGCGCGGCATTCCCTGTTCGCCCATCGAATCCGGCGGCGGACGCCCGCGCAAGATGATTATCGTCTCGCGCTCCTTCGGCCAAGCCATCTACGACTACGACAATCTGGCCGCCGCCGTCACGCACCACACAATTCGCGCCGCCGAAAAGTTGCGCCGTGGCGGCCAGGTCGCAGGTCACGTCACGGTCTACCTGCGCACCAGCTACTACCGCGACCAGGACGAAACCGACCGCTACAACGGCTCAATCACCTTGCCGCTCGCGCCCAAAACTGATACCACACCGGAAATGCTGAAAGCCGCAATGGAAGGGTTGCAACAGATTTACGAACCGGGTCACCGCTACGCCAAAGCGGGGGTGATGCTGATGGATTTATCGGCGGCAGCAGCCTTGCCGCTGCGTCTCTGGGGGCACGAACGCCACGAACGCGAACGGCGGTTGATGCAGGCGCTGGACGAGGTCAACGCCAAATTTGGGCAGGACGCTGTGCACTTCGGCGTGCCGAAGCAGGAAGCACAGTGGAAGATGCGCAGCGAATTGCGGTCAGCGCGTTACACCACACGGTGGGATGAGTTATTAACCGTAGGCGAGAAATCGGCGGGAGCGGCAGGCGGCGAAGCGGAGTTTACTCTTTCCACTCAGCTTCGGGAATTTCAGCCCCTTTGAGAATGCTGCGCAAAGTGCCAAGGGGCAAGACACGCCCGCGATGCTCCGGCACGATCACTTGCAGGCCTGATTGCGCATTCCGCCATTTGCGATGACTGCCCTTTTGCGAGATCAAACGAAAGCCGTATTGCGTCAACAGACTCTCGACCTCACGCGCGGTCATCCGGCGCATTCGGTCACTCAGCAGACAAAGACCTCCTGCAACACGGTGCCTGCGGCCAATTCGAGTTGGTCAGGTTGCAGGTAAAGCTCAATCGCTTCGCGGATATTTTCCAACGCCTCGGCCTCGGTCAACCCCGCCGAAGCGCAGCCCGGCAACTCAGGACACCAAGCCGCCCAGTCGCCTGTTGCTTGATCGTATTCCAACGCCACACGCCATCGCATTATAATTTGCCTCCTTGTTCGAGTTAGCGCACACACACAGGATTGGTGCGCAGCATTCCATAATCTTCACTACTCGCTCAGACAAAAAGTTCGGGCGAGACATGAAAGAAGTCGGCCAGCTTTTGAGCCTGTGTTTTGCTGATGGCGCGCACCCCATTGAGGACTTCAGCCGCACGCGCGCGCGATCCGAATAGCGGCGTCAAGACTTCTTGCTGCAACCCGCGCGCTTCCAGCAAGTGTTGCAAGACTTGATGCGGCGGCGCTGGCTCAATCGGATAATGCGCATCCTCATAATCTTGAATCAGCTTCACGAGCAAATCGAAGAGCTTCGCCTCCTCCGGCGACAGACTGGCTTCACGGCTCATCATCGGCTCAACGACCGCCAACAACCGTTCGTATTCAGCTTCGCTCTCGATGATTTGCGGCAACGTATCGGCCAGTAAATCCGCATACCGTTTCGGGCTGAATTTAGCAGTCATCTTTCCACCTCTCTCGATCATATTCCGCGTGGGTCAGCACGTGTTTGATGAATACCGCTTGCCGCGCATAGTTGAACTTCACAATCAACCGGTATCGGCTGTCACTACAGTGTGCGGGAACTGCGGGGCAGTACCGCGCGCGTGAGCAAGCGGAGGCTCTGCCCTTGTACCAATCCGCCTGACTTGACGCGCCGCTTGCTCACGCGCGCGGTACTGTCCTGGCGCATTCTCCTCGTCCACGCAATTGCAACCCGATCCAAAGGTAAAAAGGGCAGTGGGTTACGAAGTCCTCGACGAAACCACAACACGAAAACCGTGATCGTTGCTGCGATAGCCAGGCGCATTATTGCCACGGTTGGCAGAGCGACAGAGCCTCCCATCGTAGATCCACGAACCGCCCCGCAGCACTTGGCTACTTGAGTCCCCACCACTCAACCAAGCTGAGCCATCAATCGGCGCGTCTTGATAGCTCTTGTGCCAGACATCCGCGCACCATTCCCACACATTGCCGTGCATATCGTAAAGGCCAAATGCATTCGCCATGCCCAAGCTGCCCACCGGCACAGTCTGTTGCCGGTACTCGCCCTTCGCTGCTTCGCCGTAGGGATAATTGCCATCGTAATTGACCAACTCCGGCGTAATTGTCGGGCCAAAGGCAAACGGCGTCGTGCTGCCCGCACGGCAGCCGTATTCCCACTCAGCCTCGCTTGGCAAACGATAAGTGCGTTTGAATTGCCGTTCCAACCGCTGGCAAAACTCGACTGCTTCCTCCCAACTCACCTGCTCGACCGGCAATTTGTCGCCCTCGAACGCTGACGGTTCCGGCGGCAATTCCAGCTTCACTTTCGGCAAGCGCGCCACGGCCCACCACTGCTCCTGCGTCACCTGATAACGGCTCATCCAAAAGTCCGGCACAGCCACACGATGGCGCGGCGTTTCCCACTCGTACCATTCACGCTTGGGGTCTTTGCGGTAACGCTGGGCATCGGCAAAAGCGGCTTCGACTTCAGCATCGGTCGAACCCATACGGAAAGTGCCCGCCGGGATTTCGATCATCTGCAAATGCACGCCGTGGCCCAGGTCTTCCTCAAAACCGGCGACTTGAGCATTAACCCGCTCGATGATGCGTCCATGCTCATCCACGCGCGCCGTGACGAAATCGAAGCTGCGCGTGGGTGTACCGAGTTGCCCAGGCTTCACGACTGGCGCGGATGGCGTGGGCTTTGGCAGCGGAGTAGCGACGGTTGGAAGAGTTACCGACTTAACCGTTTTGGGTTCGCCACGCCGCGCACTCTCTATCTCAAGCGCTTTGAAAAGCTTCTCCCAACCACGCTCTTCAAACAGATTGACGCAATGCAGATGCTTCAATTCCGCTGGAAACTCGCAGTCCTCCAGCCGCGCCGGAATAACAAAGATGTCATCGGGCCGCATCTCACGCCGCTTCTCCAACGCGAGCTTGAACTCATGTTGGATGAAGCTGCGTTTCGCCACCGACGTTTGCGACAAACAGATGATGATGAAATCGGAACTGGTCAAGGCCCCTTCGATCACCAGTTTGAAATCCTGCCCCGGCAACAAGTCTTCGTCGTCCAGCCAGGGTTTGTAGCCCTGCGCCGTCAAACGCTGATGAAGGTCGCGGACCTTTACGCGATCTTCGCTGGCATAGCTGATAAAGATTTGCAGTTGCTCCATATCCGGTTCGCTTATTCAGGCTCAATTTGTTGGGACGTTTGCCCAGCCTCCAAAACTTAGGTCGGATTTCAATTGCGTGTACGGTAAGGGCGCGTAACGCCGGGACAGTACCGCGCGCGTCAGCAAGCGGAGACTGCGCCGCTACTCCAGTCCGCCAGACTTGACGCGCCGCTTGCTGACGCGCGCGGTACTGTCCCGTTGCGCGGCTTTTACCTTACACCGAAGTGAAAACCGATCTAGGCTAGCGGGCAAAGCGGCTGACCATCTGGCTTCGCTGGTTTGGGGCAACGGGGTCACAGTGTAGGCAGAGAGCCACAGCTTGTCTACGCTAGCGCGGAATCGTAGGTTTGCAGGCTGGAAAGCAATTGATAAAACCGAAAAGGGTCACGAGAACTGGTCTCGCGACCCTTTCTATTTTGCAGGTTTACCAACCGCCTCAACGCAACAACACCCGCACTACATTCGCGGGTCGGCCTGCCATCGTCACGGTGATTTCGACCTCGCCGCGTCCGGCCAGCGTGTGAGGCAGGCGCAGATTGATTTGATCTACGCCGACCAGACCGCCCTGCTTGCCGGCATACAGTACCGGCAGATCAACGGCGTTATTCACTGGCGCGCCGAGGGGCTGGGCTTTCGCGGTGACGCCAGCCAGGCCGCTTTGATTTTGCCAGCCGGTGCCGAACAGGACTAAGAAGACCTGATCGCGTTCGCTGCCCAGTTTGATCGGCAGGGGCACGTAACGCCGCGTCGCGGGGTCGAGTTGCGCGAGGGGTTCATAGAATTGCGCGCCGTCAGCACGCACGCGCAACACCAGGCCCGTCGGCACGCCCAGCCCGTTGGCATTCGCGGTGAATAACGCGGGTGCAACGGGCGAGACGGTCACGGTGCCGAGTGCGATGGCGCCGTCGCCTGTCACAATCGTCACGGTCGCGGGGCCTGCCGCCGTGCCCGGTGGCAGTTGATAATTCACCTGACTGGGCGCGACGAAAAACAACGGCGCGGCCCGTTCGACCAGGTGGCTGTCCGTCACGAAGACGCGCGTCCCGGCCAGCGTCAACGGCAAGGGCGTCGTGTCGGCAGAGCGCGTGGCCGTCGCCAGCCGTTCGCCAAAGGCTGCCACAATGCCACCGGGGGCGAGCGCCAGCGCGTTGAAACTCGCCGCCGAAACGTTGACGACGCGCCCGTTTTGCGTGCCGATGGGCGGTGAGGTTGCCACTACGCTGCCTAATTGGTCGTAAAGCGTCACGCGCACCTTGGTGACTTCGGGTCGCCGCGACGCACCGGCAAAGCGTTTGACGACAGTGAAGCTTTGGCCCTTGAGAACGTTTTGCGCGGCGATGTCCGCCGCCAGATCGAAGCCCGGCGCATCGCCTACCGGCACATCGCCGACGTTCAGGAATTGATAGGTCACGTGGTAAATGTCCAGGTTGGCATCGTGCGTCGAGAACTCGACCGAGAATTCATCCTCCGCCGTCTTGGCTAACACAACCAGGGGCGCGAGGCGCGGGGCCAGCGGATTGATGAGTTTCACTTCCGTTGTCACGCGGCCTGTGAGCGGCACATTGAGCGCCGTACCCGCATTCGGCGTAATGGTCAGCGAGGAATTGACGACATCCGGGATGACTTGGGAGGCGAACAGATTCGTCACGCGCCCGGCTGGCGCGGGGATCAGCGGATTGAACAGCACGCGGAAGCGTTGCGGCTGGCCGCCGGAAATTTGCGCCGTGGTGACTGGCGTTTCGCTGCCGTTGGCGTTGATGAGGCGCAGTTGGAATGTGGCGCTGTCATCGGCGTCAGTGACTTTGCCGCTGGTTACTTCGGGGCCAGTGCGTTTGAAGCCGAAGTTGACGGTGAGCGGCTGGCAGCCGGTGTTTTCCAGCGTGATGAGGCGCGCGGGCGGATTGGGATTGGTCTCGCGCGCCGCCGCGACAGGGCCAAATTCAAAGGCCGCAGCATTGCCTTCGAGCGTGGCTTTGAGTTGTGGGGGCGGCAGCGACACCGCCGCGCTCGCCGTGTTGTTCGCCGCATTCGGATCAAGCGATCCGGTCGCCAGCGTCACGGTGTTGTTGATGGTGCTGCTGGTCGCGCCCGCGCAATTGACCGCCGCCGTCAGCGTGGCCGTGGCTGAAGCGCCCGCCGCCAAGGTGGTAAAGCGGATCGTGCGCGTATTGCCGCTGCCGTTGCAGGTGCCGCCGTTGCTGGCCGCGCACGAAGCGAAGGTGAGCGCGGACGGCAAGGCATCGGTCAAGATGACATCCGTGGCGACGCCCGGGCCGCCATTGACCACCGTCAAATTGTAGGTCACCTGTCCTGTCGCCGTAACCGTGGGAGGCGTCGCCGTCATCGTCACTGCAACGTCTGCGCCCGGTTGTGAGTTGTTGGTGTTGACGACCAGCGCGACTTCCACGACCTGCTGCGTATTCGGCACATCGGGCGAAGTCACCGTGATCAGCCCCGTATACTTGCCCAGTGCCAGCCCAGCGGGATTGACGGTGATCGGCAAATTGGCCGGCGTGATGCCGGTCCCAAAGGCCAGCCGCAACCACGGCTGATCGGACTTGGCTTGCCAGTTGATCGTGCCGTCGCCGTCGTTACGAATCGCCAAGCTCTGCGGCGTGGCGGACTGGCCGCCCGCGGCTACCTGGAAGTTCAGCCTGCCTGGCGCGGCGGCAATCTTCGCGGGTATCGCCGGGCGATTGCGCAAGATGCGCAGCTTGATATTCGCTGTCCCCGTTTGATTGTCGGCATCACGAGCAGTCAGCGTGATCGTGTGCGTGCCTTCCGCCAAATCTGAAGCTTTGACCGCCAGCGAGCCGCCCGTGCCCAACGCGCCATTCAAATCGGATGACCAACTCAAGCGGTCGTCCGCCAGCAAACCGTCTTCGTTGTCATAGGCGCGACCTTCCAACACGATGGTTTGATCGCTGACGTAGAGGCGGTCGGTGTCGGGCGCTTGAATCAAAGGCTGTGGCGCGTGCTTGGCCAGGTTGAAAGGGGCATTCGATTGATCCTGCACGGTGAAAAAGCCATCCGTCGCCAGGACGCGCACCAGCGCCTGATTGCCGCCCGCCAAGCGGTCTAAATCCACGTCCAGTTCCGTCGTCGTCAATTCGGCGGCGATAGTTTGCCAGCTTGCGCCCGCATCGCGGCTGAGTTGCACGGCGTAAGTCAGCGGATTGTTGTCGGCATCGCTGGCCGTCCAACGCAATGTCGTGCGCGCGTCATTGAGCACCTCGCCGCCATTCGGGAAAGTCACATTGACGGTCGGCATATTCGCCGAAGCCTGCTTTGTGTCGAGCACCTGCGTGCCTTGCATCAGCATCACGCGCGCGGCGTTTTGCGGCCAGGGCAACAGCAAGGCAAAGCTCGCCGTCTTGCCTTCGGAAGATTGATCGGGCGTGAATTTGAAACTCGCCACTTCCTGCCCTTGCGCGTTTTGAATTTGAACCGAATGCGAGCCGCTGTTGGGCATGCTCGCCGTCGTGTTGGACATGAATTGGTAAAGCGCGCCCAACTGGCCGGACGCTTGCCCGTTGCCATTTGGCGTGCTGGTGCCGCTGACGATCACGGCGGGCTGGCCGGGTTGTAGTACGACCGCTTCCGTGCGGTTTTCTTCCGCCAGCGCCGCTGTGCCATAACGCGCGGCGTAAAAGCTCTTGATGCCCAAATAGGTGTAGGGCGAAACCCAGTTGGGGAACCCGTAACTCATCAGGTCCGCCACCGAGGGTTGATAAACGCGCGTGGGGAGCGGTTGCGGAACGCCTGTCTCAAGCGTGCTGTAACCAAAGAAGCCACGCTCGCTTTTATCCAAACTGAGCGTGCCATCAGGCGGTTGGTAATTTTGATCGGGGCCTGCTTCTTCGCCGGTGTAATTGACGTGAAAGCGTCCGGCGTTGTGACCGAATTCGTGCGACAGCGTGAGGTCGCGCCGCAAATAGCCGCTCGCGACTTCGCCTGGGATACCGGAAGCCAAGCCGATGACGCCGCTGATGCCGCCGCTTGGTTCAAGCAACGTGCCCAGATAATACCGGCGACACGAACCGAAGGGAGCGCCGATGCAGCCATCGAGCAGTTTCGTAATGCTCAGCATCGTGTTAAGCCGTAAAAATTCCGGCGCGGTCGAAGGTGGCGCGGCCAGGAAAGCCGGCTCGATGTTGTAAGGCGCAGCCCAGTTCAAACGCGGAATCGGATAGAGCGCTTCGATTTGCCGCGCCGCCGCATGCAGATCGCGCAGCGCGGGCGACGAACGCAGGCCGTCTTTGCGCCAGACCAAACCGACGAGATTGACGCTGGGCGCGGGCGCGGCTTCAAACGTCACCTGTGTTTTGCAATCGGCGGTGGCGTCCGGTTCGCGACATTGAAACGTTTGGTTCGCGCCGCGAAATTCCAGTTCGACCCGCCCGCGCCGCCAGACGCTCGGCAATTCAAAATAAAAACTGTCGTCCAGGCGTTCACGCTGCGGGCTTTGCAAGACGCGGATGCTTTGACCGTTATTACTGGGCCGCAATTCACCCAAAACGGTGCGCGTGCCACTTGTTTCGAGGCGCGTGCCGATGAGGCTGGCGTTGACGCCGCTGATGTCGCCTTGCGAACTGCGCACGTGGGCGCGCACGACGGTCGGCTTGTCTTGAATCAGCGCCACGCTGTTGGCGAGGTCTTGCACGACCTGCGTGACTTCCAGCCCGGTCAATTCCGGGTTGAAATTCGTGGTCACGCTGGTCGCTTTGATGAAAACGTTCGAGTCGAGCGAGGCATCGCCGCCGTCCGCGATGGCGAGTTTGAGGTGGTTGACCTGGCCCGGCGTCACGTTGGCCTGCACCGACAGGACGATGGTCAGCCCGTCCATTTCGGTATTGATGCTGCCGCCGCCGTCATTCAAATCGTTGTTGATGTAAAACTGCGGGCGCTGCGCGTTCGTTCCCAGCGGATTGCCGCCATTCACGTTGTTGATCGCCACGGCGACATTCGTGCCAGGGATGAGCGCGACGTTGCGGCCATTGACGAAAAAGCCGAACACGTCATTGAAATCGTCGTTGGCGAATTCGTTATATTCTTCGGAGGTAAACACGTATTGGAACAGCAGTGTGCTGGAACTCGGCACGAAATCAAATTCCAGCACCGTCGCATCAAACAGCGGGAAGCCGGGCACCAAGGCGCTCAAATCGCTGTCACCGCCCAAATTGTTTTCCGCCGTCACATCGTCAAAACGATTCGGCCCCGGCACCAAACGCACATCGCCGTTGCCGAGCACGATGCCGCTGTCAAACCCGATGCTGTTGGCCCCGCCGGTAAAGGTGCCCGCCGAAATCGCGTTGCCACGATATTGCACATTGCTGACGGTCACGCCGCTGCCCAAAATCGCCTGGGCCAGCGTGGCGGGCAATTTGGTGCCCAGCGGCGTCACGACCAGTCCTTGCGCCGTCGCGGCGGCCACGGCGGCTTTCTGCGGCGCGCGCGCGGCGGTACGTCGGCGGGCCGCTTTTTGCGCGGCGGTCTGCGCCGATTGCCTGGCCGCAGCTTTGGCGTTGGCGCTCACTTCCAATCCTTGCTTGGCCAACCCTGTGCGGCCCAACAGCCAAGACCCAACCAGCGCCAGGATCAACCCGCTGGCGCAGAGCAGCCAAACCGGCTGTGACTGGCGAAGACCCAATGATTTGTTTCTGTTTTGCATGATGTTTTGCTCCTGAAGAGAACCGCGCTGCCTCTGTGGCTCAGCCTGGCAAAAGGCTTTGGCAGTCGCGGAAGGAAAGCCGAAATGAAAGCGGGCTGGTCAGCGTTTCGCTAACCAAACCCACAGCTACTCTTTGGCATACGCCACACCCAACGCTTTGGGCGGCGACGCGCGCCGCACCAAGCCCGCCAGCGCGACCATCGTCAGCACGTAGGGGATCAACTGGATGAATTGATTTGGAATGTTGACCGTGCCCTGCATGCGAATGGCCACGGCTTCGGCCAAGCCGAATAACAGGCAGGCCAGCAGCGCGCCGACCGGATCCCATTTGCCGAAAATCAGCGCCGCCAGCGCGATGAAGCCGCGCCCCGCCGTCATATTGCGCGTGAACAACGAGTTTTGTCCGATGGAAAGATACGCGCCGCCCAGCGCCGCCAACGCCCCCGAAATCAACACCCCGGCATAACGCATCCGCCGCACGCTGACCCCGGCGGTATCGGCGGCTTCGGGATTCTCGCCCACCGCACGCAGCCGCAAGCCAAAGCGCGTGTGGTACAGCACATAAAACGTCACGCCCACCATAATGAAGGCCAGATAGACGAGCGGCTTTTGATTGAACACCGAGGCCAGCATCGGTGAACTTGCCGAGTTAAACAGCGTCACATCGGGCAGGACTTGGTCTTTGGGCAATTGCGGCGTCGCGCCGGTTGAATCAAACAGCGCGCCGGAAAGCAGCGCAGGCACGCCGAGGAACAGGATGTTGATCGCGGTGCCGCTGACGACCTGATCGGCTTTGTAATTGATCGTCGCGACGGCGTGCAGCGCGGCCACCAGCACGCCCGCCAACGCCGCCGCCAGCAGGCCAATCCACGGACTGTGGGAATAGATGGTCACGGTGGCGGCAGTGAACGCCCCGGCCAGCATCATGCCTTCGAGGGCGATGTTGATGACGCCGCTGCGTTCGGCATACAGGCCGCCCAGCGCCGCCAGAATCAGCGGCGTGGACAGGCGCAAGGTGGAAGCAATCAGCGTGTAATTGAGAATGTTTTTGAGCATAGCAGTTCGGGCTTGGTGTTTAGGACTTTGCCGTCCGGGCTTTGCCTTTGGCGGAAAGCGCGTGTTTCTCTTCGCGCCGCATCGTCTTGATGAAATCGGCGTGGCGGAAGCGCAGGGCCGACCAATCTTCATCAATTGCCACCATGCGCACGGGTTCAAAACCCAACGCGCCCAGCGCAGCCCAGCCGCTGTCGCGGTTGAATTCGCATTTGTATTTCTTCGAGCTGCCTTTCGGATAGGCAAACCAAACCACGGCATCGCCCTGCGCACGTTTATCCAGCGCGGCAGCCAGCTTGTCTACCTCAGCCTGTTTGGTGACAAAGGCCAGCGCAAAGCTCAGCGTTTTGACGGCCTTCAGTTCGCGCAGGACGTTGACACTTTTAAGCGCGGCCAACTCCGGCTCGAAACTGGCCGGGGCGTTGAGCAAGGCGATTTCGGTCTGATCTTTCAAATTGAGTTTCTTGAAGATGTCGGACATTACACCTCCTAACTTTTATGCGCCCAGGCAGGGAGCCATTGTTTCAAGCCGCTGCGAAAGAGCGCTTCCATCGCCACCAGCAAAATGATGATCGCTTGCAGCACCTGCACCAGGTCTTTCGAGACTTTGTCGGTGAAGATGTCTACGAAAAGGCCGCCGCGAATCAGCGCGCCGAACAGGATCGCCGCCAGCACGATGCCGACCGGATGATTGCGGCCCAGCAACGCCACCGCGATGCCGGTGAAGCCGTAGCCCGGCGAAAAGTCGTGATAGTAACGATAGCGATAACCCAGCACTTCGTTGATGCCGACCATCCCGGCCAGCGCGCCTGAGAGCGCCATCGCCAGCACGATCTGACGCGGCACGCTGATGCCGCCGTATTCCGCCGCCAACGGATTCGACCCAACCGCGCGAATCTCGAAGCCCCACTTCGTCCGCCACAAAAACAGCCAGACCAAAAACGCCGCCAGCAAGGCCAGCAGAAAGGCGAGGTTCAGCGGAATGCGTTCCGGGAAAGATGGCAAGAGCGCATGCACGCGGGCGATGTGCGCCTGCGGGGCAATCGGCCCCGATTCCATAATCGGATCGCCCGGCGCTTTGTAATAGCGCTGCGTCAGATAGCTGATCAGCCCGACCGCGATGAAATTCATCATGATCGTGTTGATGACTTCGTGCGAACCGAACCTGGCTTTGAGCAAACCCGGGATCGCGCCCCAGACCGCGCCCATCAACGCCGCCGCCAGCATCGCCAGCAACACCAGCACCACGCCCGGCAATTTGGCGAAGGTGAGGCCGACCCAGGCGGCGGCAAACGCGCCGACATACAACTGCCCTTCGGCGCCGATGTTGAGCAAGCCGCATTTGAAGGCCAGCGCCACTGCCAGGCCCGTGAAGATCAGCGGCGTGGCGTTAAAGAGCGTGTAGCCCCAATTGTCGTAGGTAAAATTGCCCAGCGCGTCATAAAAGCCGAACGCCGACGAGAGCATCAAGCGGTACACATTGAGTGGATTGTCGCCGATAGCCAACACGACCAGCCCGCCGATGAAAAACGCCGCGATGACCGCGATCAGTGGAAAAGTCAATTCACGCAAGAGAGATTTCATCAAGACCCTCATGAATGCCTGCTTTTAGAAATTCAACGCAAGCTCCAGCTACAAAATTCCAGCGCGTTGCAGCCCTTTCAACAGATTGAAGCTGCACAGCACTTCAAAGCGCGTCCGGTTCGGCAAGGCATAATCATTGCCCACGGCCCGCGCCAGAAACGTCGAAACCGTGAATTCAGGGCTGAGCGCGTAACTCACCAGCGTAAACAGTCGGTGACCGCGATTGAACCGGTCGGCGTTCAGGCCGTCGTAGCGGCGGTCAATGTGCCCGTAGCCGCCCGTCAGCGTCAATTGCGCGCCCGCTTTCTTTTCGCCGGTCAGCGCAAAGCCATAAGCACGGTTTACGTCCAGACGCTCGTAATTCTCCCAGCGCACCGCATCGAGCACTTTCAGTTCCGGCGTGTTGAGCTTGACTGCCTCGCGCAAAGTTTCGACGCCGTTGTGAAAGCTGTAATCCACTGACACGGCGGCGCGTTTGCCCAGGCTCTTGCTCACCAGAAACTGATGATAATTCGACTGCTGCAACCGGTGATAGCGCTTGTTCAGATTGGCGCGCGTCAGGTCACCCAAATACGCATAGGTGACCGCCACTTCGTCAAAGAACAACTGGCGCGGGCGTTTCAAACTGAGCCGTTCGCCGACCAGATAACCGTCGTTGTCATAGGTGGTGATCTCAGTGGATTCACCGCGATTGAAATACAACCCGCCGATTTGCAACTCGACGCCTTTGACCGGTTGCGCGGAAAAGTAGAGTTGTTTCAGATACAGGTTGCTGGTGGCGTGCCCCGTGCCCCACCCCGTGTCGTCCCAGCTTTGCGTGAACCCCGCGCCGCTGAATACGCCCGCGTTGAGGCTGTAACGGCCTCGCGCATCGAATTTCAACCGGCCTTTGAACGAGTCCTGATACTGCGCGTGATTGCTGGTGGTCAGCCTGGCGCTGTTCTCGACCCAGCGGTAACGCGGCGTGATCGTCGCGGTCTGCACTTCAAACCAACGCGCCAACGACGCCAACGTGGGCTTTGCCTGCGCCTTTCCGGGTGCTGGCGTCGGCGACGGTGAGGCCGCCGGGATTTGCGCTAACACTTGCCCCACCATCAGCACCAACCACAAGCTAGCCAAATAGACAAACTTCATCTCAATGTGTCCTGGTCAATGCCCCGGCCCAAAAAACACAGCGTTGAAAAACATCACGTTCAAGCCCTCCAGAAAGGCGCGGTAATTGGGGTCTTCGGCAAAGGCGATCACGTGGCCGCGCCCGGTGGGCACGTGCATCAAAAACGCCTTGTTGGGTAATTGCTTGCGCGCATCCTCGAACATAAAGCCGCTGACAAAGAACTTGTCATCCGGCGCATACACGCCCACATTCGTCCCGCGATCCAGTTTGACCAGCGAGAAGATGCGGTTGCTATCCACCAGCACGGTCGTCGTGTCGCCGTAACCAAAGCCCAGCCAATGCGCGCGATTGATGTTCACGCGCACGATAGCGCCGGGCGTGCCGCTGGGCTGTTCTTCAGCAGGTTCGATGGCTTTGTCCACAGGATTCGCGGTGTCTTTGGCCGGTGCGGGCGGCTGCGTTGTCGTGATTGCCGCAGCGTCTTTCTTTGCATCTTTGCTCTGGTCGCCCGCTTGATCTTTGGCGGCGGCGGGTTTGTCGCGCTTCTCCAACTTGCTCGGCAACAGGCCGACTTTTTCATCCGCCAGCCACGCCGATGAACCGCCGAACGCGATCAGCGTGCCGCCCTGTTGCACCCATTCGCGCAGCTTGACGCCGTCGCTGAGCACGCTGCCCAGACCAAACGAATTCGGCAAAATCAGCACGTTGTATTTGCTCAAATCGGCCTGGCGCAGTTGTTCGCCGCGCAGGGTCGTGACGGGATAGCCGTAACGCTGTTCGATCAAATAGCGCGTCCAGCCGGTCGAATTGGGATTGGTCGGCGTGTTGTAACCGAGCGCGATGCGCGGCTTCGGCAGGTATTTGACGTTCGCGCTGCCGAAGTTCGAACCGACCTCCACCCACGACGAATCGGTCGGATAAACATCCACGCCGTGGGTTTCGGCCAGCTTGGCAATTCGTTCGTGCAAATCAGCCGGGTTGTCGTTGAGCTTGACGATCAAGGTGCCGGGCGGAAAATCCACGCCGTTCAGTTTGGACGGTTTGTCGGTCGTGTGTACGCGTATGTTTTGTTGAAACAGATCGGCCAGGGCGGCGGCGGCGGCTTGCGTGCCCCAGGGAATCAAATACGCCAGTTTGGCTGGCCCGCCACGCAGTTTGCCCGGCGGCTTGGGCAATTCCTTTAAGCGCGCCGCCGTGACGTTCGAGGCTTGCTCGGCCATAAAACACGGCACGTCGTAAAGCAGCGGCAACGACCAGGCGGTCACATCATAAAATTCGTCAGACTGGCGCTGGCGGTTGCGCACTTTCTGTTCGTCCAGAAATTCTTTGTCTTGCTCGGTGTGCCGATCCAGCAAGGTTTTCGCCAAACGCTTGGCCGGTTGCGCGAGCGAGACAATGTAACTGCCTGCCGGGAATTCGCGTGACTGCGTTGCATCATCGCTGTAATCGCGCGTCTTGGCATTGCTGAAACCTTGCACGGCCTGCTTCACTTCGATGCCGCATTGCATCAGTGTCGCCGCCAGTCGAGCCGCGCGGCTGGGATCGTTGCCGGGCGTGATGATGAATTCCTTGAGCGCTTCGCGTTGGCCTTCCTCGATGGCGCTCTTGCGGTATTCGTAAAAGTAGCGCAGCAACTCCGCGCGATTTTTGGCGGCGTTCTCGACGGTCGAGAGCGCCGCGACAAAGTGATGATGCACCGAATCACGGTAGGCCAGCGTCGTTTCGTCATCGCGCCGCGCCAGCAAGCCGCGCACGCTGGCCTGTTCGTAGGTCATCCCAATCGCGCCCTGAAACATCGGCCAGCCTTCGCCATAGCCGGGATAGAACGAGTCGTAACCTTCGCGCGTGAAGTAATCGAAGCGGAATTGATCGAACCACTTGGCATTATTGCGGCCAAATTTAGTCAGCCACTCCAACTGCGGCTTGGTCAGGTTCGGATTCCAGGGCAACGCAGGCGGCGCGAAATAGTAACTGCTCTGCGTGCCCATCTCGTGCAAATCGGCCACGACTTGCGGGAACCATTCCAGATAGGTTTTGACCCGCCCGCGCGTTTCCGGCTGCGATTGCGCGAACCAATCACGGTTCATGTCGAAGAGGTAATGATTGACGCGCCCGCTCGGCCAGGGTTCGTTGTGTTCCGAAGATTGCAGATCGGCATCCGCCCAACGTCCGACGCTCTGCCGGAAGAAATTGACGAAGCGATCTCGACCATCGGGATTTTGCATCGGATCGAAAATCACCAGCGTATGTTTGGCGACGGCGTCGGCGATTTCATCACCGCGCGCCGCCAGCAAGTGATACATCGTCAGCAAAGACGCATCGGTGCTCGAAATCTCATTGCCGTGCACGCCGTGCAGCAGCCAGACGATGGAGGGCAAAGAACCAATCAAGGCATTCGCTTCGTTCTGATTCAGCGTGCGCGGGTCAGCCAGTTTTTGGATCGCCACGCGCGTGGCTTCGAGTTTGGCAATGGTTTCGGGCGAGCCGATGAAGACGTTGTAAAGCGCGCGGCCTTCCCAGGTTTCGGCGTATTTCTGAACCTTGACGCGCTTGGGGGCGGCGTTGCGCAGGGCTTCGAGATAGCGCTCGACTTCGCCGTGGCTGGTGATGCGTTCGCCCCACTCGTGGCCGACGGTTTGTTTGAGCGTCGGAATCGCGGGATCGTATTTCGCGCCGGGGAAAAACTCGAAGGGCTGTTGCGCAGTGCTGGAAAGGCTTAACGCAACAAGTACGGCAAGGCAGCAGAAGGAAGCTTTCACGCGACAGGACTCCTAAAACATGGAGATGCGCCAAGTTGTTCGACAAGCTGCCAGCTTGTCGAGGGCTCGGCTGATGTACAGTGGATGTCACCGCCAAGCATCCGACAAGCTGGCAGCTTGTCGAACAACCGACGATCAATTGTAACTACGGGAAAATTGCGAGTGCGGCAGTGAGTATCACGCGCTTGCTGATACGGTCAAGCTGCGCTTCAACCGGCCCGGCGTTAGGCTTAAATTGAATTTGCTGGAAGCTGATGCTAGCCTTGCGGCGGTCTTCTGCAATACTCAAACAACATCACTAACCATTTCAGGCTACGGAGGAATTTACGTTGAAAATTTCCATGTCATCCACGCTCTCACGAGCAATCGCGTTGGCCGTCTTGTGCGGCGCGCTGTTCACATTCGCCAATGGCCGCGCCACGGCGATGCAGGCCAGCCCACGCAAAGCGGCGGAACTGGTGCTGAGCGGCAAAAAGATTTCGCTGGATTACGGTGCACCTTCCGCGCGGGGCCGCAAGGTCATGGGCGAATTGGTGCCGTATGACAAAGTCTGGCGGCTGGGCGCCAATAAAGCCACGCATCTGACGACCGAGGCGGATTTGGTCATCGGCGGCTTGAATGTCCCCGCCGGCACCTACACGCTTTTCGCCCTGCCTTCCGCCGGCGGCTGGAAGCTGATCATCAACAAAAAGACCGGCCAATGGGGCATTCCCTATCCGCCGGAAGACGAAAAGATGGAACTGGGCCGGGTGAATATGAAAGTTGAAAAAACACCCGCGCCGGTCGAACAGATGGTGCTGGCACTCGACAAGTCTGGTACCGGCGGCGTGCTGAAGATGGAATGGGAGAACACGCGCGCTTCGGTCAGCATCGCGCTGAAAAAATAACGCCGAAGCAAGCGCCGTCGCGGCATTGCGAATTCGTTAGGCAAGCCGCCTTCGTCTGTGGACGAAGGCGGCTTTTGCTTTGCAGTCTGGGGCACAATCAGTATGATGGCCCGGCTTTTCACCGGACTCTTCTGCGAAACTATCAACTGTGGAGAACCTCTCATGATTTTGCGGCGCACCCTGGTGCGAACCTGGCTGCCAGTATTTGCGCTGGCGTTGCTGCCCTGCTTCGCCACGGCCCAAACGCGGCTCGACCAAACGCAACTTGATTGGACAGGCATTCAGCAAGAAGCGCTCGACCTTTTCACCCAATATCTCAAACTCGACACGACCAATCCGCCGGGCAATGAGACGCGCGCGGCCAATTTCTTCGCCGCCCTCTGCAAGCGCGAAGGCATCGAGCACAAAGTCTTTGAACCCTTCCCCGGGCGCGGCACACTGTGGGCGCGCGTCAAAGGCGATGGCAGCAAGCGCCCCATCATCCTGCTCAATCACACCGACGTCGTGCCGCATTCACGCGAATTTTGGACGGTAGACCCCTTCAGCGGCGTCGAAAAGAACGGCCTGCTTTACGGGCGCGGCGCGCTGGATATGAAATCGCTGGGCATGGCCGAGTTCGTCACGCTGCTGACGCTGCACCGGTCAAAGGCGCATTTGAAACGCGACGTGATTTTCTTAGCGACCGCCGATGAAGAAACCGGCGGGCAAAATGGCGCGGGCTGGTTCGCCAAGAATCATCCTGAGTTACTCGGCAAAGCCGAATTCCTGGTCAACGAAGGCGGTGGCAATGTTGCCGACGGCAGCGGCAAAGTCCTGGCCATCGGTGTCGGCCCATCGGAAAAGACGCCCGCCTGGTTGCGCCTTTCGGCGACGGGAACATCCGGGCACGCCTCGATTCCCCGCCCCGATTCGGCAGTCAACCGGCTGGTGCGCGCCTTGAACCGGCTCTTGGATTACACGCCGCCGATACAATTGACGGCGGTGGTCGAACAAGCCTTCAAATCGAGCGCGCCACTACGCCCGCCGCAATTGCGCGAGAAATTCGCCAACCTGCGCGAAGCCCTCAAAGACCCTGACTTTCTGAAAACGATTGAAGCCGACCCGTCCGTCAACGCCCTGCTGCGCAACACCATCTCGGTCACCATGCTCGAAGGCAGCAACAAGGTGAACATTATCCCGCCCGCCGCCCACGCCGACATTGACACGCGCGTCGTGCCGGGCGAAAAGCTCGAGCGCTGGATCAGCGAACTGCAAAGCGTCATCAAGGACGACAAGATCAAGATCGAGCCGATCCTGGCCTTCGACGCCAATGCTTCGCCGGTGGATACGGCGTTGGTCACGACGGTGGCCGAAGTCACCAAACGCCGCTACCCCGACGCTATCATCACCTACCCGGTACTGGCCGGGTTCACCGATTGCCATTACTTTCGCGAGTTGGGCATTCACAGCTACGGCTTCACGCCCTTTGTCGCAGCACCGCGTGAATTGGGCGGCGGCGTGCACGGCAACGACGAACGCATCGGCAAGCAGGCGTTTGTCGAAGGCGTCAAGTTTTTCTATGAAGTGATCGCGCAATTGGCGCAAGACGTGAAACTGATGTGAGGTGACTTGCATGCCCATGATTGAATTGCAGCGCCGCATACGTTGGGCGGATGCTGATGCCGCCGGACGGCTCTACTTCCCGCGCATCTTCGATTACGTCAGCGAAGCTGAAACGGAAATCTTCCGTATGCTCGGCATCAACATGTCGAACTATTCTGAGTACGGGTTCCCGCGCAAACACGCCGAAGCGGCGTTCCATCGCATCCTGGCGCTGGATGCGCCCTTCACCTTGCGCGTGACGGTCGGCAAGCTGGGGCACAGTTCGATCCGCTACGAGTTTCAGGCGTTCGCGGATGAGGCGTGTACCGAGTTGGCCTTTGATGGCTCGATGACCGTCGTGGTGGTGAAAGATGGCAAGCCGCACGAAATCCCGGCGGAGTTGCGCGCGAGGTTGTCGTGATTCTCAAATCTCAAATTCAAGAAAGCGAGCACTGATATGAAAGCAATCGTCCTGCGTGAACTGGGCGGCCCCGAAAAGCTGCTCTTGGAAGAAATGCCCGATCCGCAACCCGGCACGGGCGAAGTCGTCGTCCGGCTCAAAGCCGCCGCGCTCAACCACCGCGACCAGTGGATTCGCCACGGCCAATACGCGGGTATCAAACTGCCGATCATTCTCGGCTCCGACGGCGCGGGTCTCGTGCATTCAATTGGCGACGGTGTTGACAACGCCTTGCTCGGACAGGAAGTCATCATCAACCCCAGTCTTGATTGGGGGCCGAATGAAGCGGCGCAAGGCAAGAACTACCGCATGCTCGGTTTGCCCGACGATGGCACCTACGCCGAATTCATCAAGGTGCCCGCCGAAAACGTCGTCGCCAAACCGGCGCATCTGTCGTTTGAGGAAGCCGCCGCGCTCCCCCTGGCCGCCTTGACGGCCTATCGCGCGGTGGCGACCCGCGCGCAAGTCAAAGCGGGCGAAACCGTGCTCGTCACCGGCGTGGGTGGCGGCGTGGCCTCCTTTGCCGTGCAAATCGCCAAGGCGCTGGGGGCGCGCGTGCTGGTCACTTCGGGCAGCGATGAAAAGATCGCACGCGCCAAAGAATTGGGCGCGGAAGGCGGCGCGAATTACAAAACGCAGGATTGGGCCAAAGAAATCACCGCGCTGAGTGGTGGCGGGCCTGATGTGATCATAGACAGCGCGGGCGCGGACACGCTCGAAACCGCCGTCAAGATCGTCAAACCCGCCGGCCGCATCGTTTTCTTCGGCGCGACAAACGGCCTCGCGCCGGGGCTGGATTTGCGGCGGATTTTCTTCAAGCAACTCAACCTGCTCGGCTCGACGATGGGCAGCCCGCGCGAGTTTGCGGCCATGCTGCAACTTTACAACGACCAGAAGCTGCGACCGGCGGTGGACAAGGTCTTCCCGCTGGCCGAGACGGCGGCGGCGCATCAGCGGATGGAAGAGGCCGGACAGTTCGGCAAGATCGTGTTGCAAATCGCATAACTAGGTAGCCGCTGGCGGTCGCACATCACTTGAATTGAATGCGCACAGTGTTGGCGGCCCTGTTTTCGATGGTCACACTCACATCAACTTCACCGCGCCCAGCCAAGCTGCGTGGCATCTGCAAATTGATTTGATCGAGACCGGTGAAGCCACCAAGCTTACCGGCAAAGGATACAGGTGCAGCGACGCCGCCAAGCGTGGCCGTAACCGCCGCCAAACTGCTGCGATTGCGGACGCCCGTGCCATATAGGATCAAGTAAAGCTGATCGCTGGCGGGGCCAACGTCCAACGGCACGGTGACGTAACGATTGGTGGTGTTATCAAACCGCGCCACCGGTTCAAAGCTCTGCGCGCCATCCGCTTTGACGCGCAAGGCCAAAGCCGCAGGCACGCCGCGCCCGCTCGCATTCGCCGTAAACAGTCCCGGCGCGACGGCTGCAATCTCAACCGCCCCCAGCGATAACGCTCCATTGCCATTGGTGATCGTGATGGTCGCCGCACCCGGCGCAGTCCCCGGCGGCACCTGATAATTGATCTGTGTGGACGAAACGAAAAAGAGCGGCGCGAAACGTTCAGCCCCGGTGCTGTCCTTCACTCTGACCGTTGTGCCCGCCAATTCCTCCGGCAAAGGTTGCGTCGTAGCCGACCTGGTCGCCGTCGCCAGATTGGAGCCAAAGGCCGCTACGATGGCTTCGGGCGCAAGCGGTGAACCGTTGTAGCTGGCGGCGGAAACGTTGACGTTTTGCGGCGCAATCGCGAAGGTCACCGCATTTGAACCACCGCCACCGGGCGCAGGATTAACCACCATCACGCTGGCCGTGCCCGCCGCGCTTAACTCCGCCACTGTAACCGCCGCGCGCAATTGCGAGTTGCTCACAAAGGTCGTCGCCAACTCGCCGCCATTCCAGCGCACTTTTGAACTACTAACGAAGTTCGTGCCCGTGACCGCCAGCGTGAACCCGGTGCTGCCCGTAGCCGCAAAGCCCGGACTGAGATTCGCAAGCGCCGGTACAGGCAACGCTTGCCCCGCGACCGTGAAGCTCAACGCGCTCGACGTGCCGCCGCCCGGCGCGGGTGTGAAGACCATGATGTTGACAGCCCCCGTGCCCGCAATGTCACTGGCCGGAATCGCCGCGTTGGGTTGCGTGGGCGAGATGAACGTCGTCGTCCGCGCCGCGCCATTCCACCGCACCACCGAACCGGGCGCGAAGTTTGTGCCATTCACCGTCAGCGTGAAGGCCACGCCGCCCGCCACCACCCCGCCCGGCGTGAGCGCCGTCAACGCGGGCGCGAGATTCGTCACTGTCCCGACCAGCGTCACCGCATCGGGCGCGGCGGGGGCGGCTTCGACATTACCCGCGTTGTCACGCGCGGTGCTGTAAAAGCGGTAGAGCTTGCCATTCGTGCCAGTGAACTGCGCGCTCGTCTCGGTCGTGCCGGTGAGGAAGGGCTGATACGGGCCGTCGTTTTCGGCTACCCAGATGTCAAAGCTCTGCAAGCCCGAACCGTTCGCCGGATCGCTGCCCGACCAGTTGAGGGTAAAGGTGGCTGAGGACGCTGCGGGTAACGCGCTGACCGCACTCACGGGCGCATCGGCGTCGAGCGTATTGGTGACGGTGTTGGTCACAATCGGCTCGTTGGTGTCGAAGATGATCGTAGCCTTGTTGCTGATCACGGTGCCGGTGGGTTTGTCGGCGCGCGGCTGCACGCTGTAGGTGACGTAGCCTTGCCCGCGCCCGGTGCTGTCGTTGGGTGGGAGCAGGCCGAGCGCGGCGCTGTTGGGCTGTTTGAGGTGGTCACGTTTTCGTGGACACCAAATTCTCTTAGCGCTCGATCCTTTTTTGGTTAGGGCGCGGTTCAGTTTGCGCTCTTTGAAAATAAGCCCGTGCGAATTCGTCCGGGCTCAGATAACCCAGCGCCGAGTG